>JAJDFU010000651.1:0-9190 GCA_020528935.1 Saprospiraceae bacterium
AGGTCCAGCCCGTCGATCAGGGTATCGGTTTGGCTGGGCAGGACGGTGCGTTCGAGGGGTTGCGCCGGCAAAGCGGCCGCACACAGCAAACTCATCAAAACCGGGTAAAGAAGGCAGCGAAGCATAGCGTATAATTGGATTTACCTGCTTAGATGCCTCTTTCGCCCGAGAGTTTATACCCCTTGCGAAGTAGTTTGGGCGTTTTCACTACCCCAAACCCTGCGCAATGGGGAATGCTGATCCATGACGATGCTACGGATGTCAGGACAGGGTACGAAATGTTTTGGGAACCATTTCGTCGTCAGGATAGACCGGAATACCCAATAGTACGCCCGGTTTATGCGAGCGAGCTTTTTGAGGCCGGAAAGGCCGGCTCATTTCTTCGTGATCGTCTCTTTGCCCTGCTCGTAGTTGTAGTTGGGGGTAGTCCAGGTGGAGGTTGCCTGGTTTTTGTCGGCATCGAATTTGTAGATCTCCAGCCCGTACGAGCCGCCGATGCCCCAAACGCCCACCAGGTTGTTGCCCCGGCGGTAGGCAAACCCCTTGTAGGGCGTGCCGTCGCCCAGGTACCACTCCAGGTGATACATTTCGCCTTCCTTGCGCACCTTGAGGGTGCCTTCGTAGGTTTCGGATGCCCCCATGGCTATGTCGCCCTTGGAGCGCCGGCCCACTACCCGGTACGTGCCTTCTATGCGGCTTCGGTTCAGCTGGCCGGCCAGTAGCTCGGCGCCGACGCCCTGGTGGGAGGTCCAGCTGCCGTTGCCCTGGAGGCCGCCCTTGTCGTTGAGCGCGTACTCCCCCAGGCCGTACCTGTAGGTGTTGATGCCGTAGGCGGCATACATGATATTGGCTTTTTTATCGTACAAACCGGTGCCGGGAAACTGCTGCTTGCCTTTTTCATCTTCGTACTTGATGTCCCAGTTCAATTTGTAGAGCAGGTTGTTGATGGGTTCCATATTCAGGCTCCCCTCGTAGGCGTCGCCTTCGGGATTTTCCCCTTCCACCATCCACTCGCCTTCCAGCATGGAGGATTGGGCAGTCAGCACAGCTAATGCAAAGGTGGTAAGAACGAAAAGAACGGAAAGAAATCGCTTCATAAACTATTGATGTTTAGGTGTTTCGTGCGTAGTTGCACCTTCCGGTGGCGGCGGAAGATGCCGGCGAAATATTGCCCTCGCCCTTATGGTAAGTAATCTGTTCCGCATTTCCAAAATGCGCATCCAATGACTTGGCCGCCTACAGGAAGAAACCCGAGGGAAGTCCCCGTGGCAGCCCGGGGACTCCCCGCCCTTTACTTGGGGCTTGCCCGTATTACAAACCGGAGCCGGGCCGGGTCGTCCTCGGGGATGATCTGGCGGTTGCGCAGGTAGGTGAGGTTGTACACGTTGGCGATGGAGTTGGAGAAGCTGCCGAACACCTGCCCCACCTCATCAATGGTGTTTGGAAAGACGGCTATGCCGCCGTTGGCGGCCAGCGTTTCCAGCACCGGTCGATCCACGCCCCCGTTGCCCTCGAAGCCTATGGTGAAGCTGTTCACCTTGATGTTGTTGGTATCCTGGGTGAGCTTGTCGTACAGAAAGCCGGGGGTGAACTGGGGGTCGGAATTGTTGTCGGTGCCGTCGGTAAAGGTGACCACGGCCTTACCCTCCGCATCGCTGTCCTGCAGCAGGTCGATGCCCATATTGATCGCCTCGTAGAGGGTGGTGAAGGGCCCCTGCTCCATGCCTTCGATGTAGGAGCGCAGGGTGTCCCGGTTGTTGGTCAGCGGAAGGTAGTCGATGAGGTCGGAAAAATTGACGAGGCCGATCTCAGTGGAGGGGGAGGCGATGAGCACGCTGTCGATGAAGTCGTTGGCAAAGGCCTTGACCGTTTCAAAATCATCGCCCAGAGATGCACTGGCATCCAGCACCAGCACCACGTCCAGGTCCTCGATCAGTTCGTAGGACATGATGAACTCCACGTCCTCCTTCCAGTCGTTGATGTCGTCGCGAAACTCGTAGGCCGTGATCTCCTCGATCTCGTAGTTGATGTTGTCGTTGTTGATCAGGCGCACGTTGTCGATCACCACATTAGTGAGGTTGGGGGGCACGGCAAAGCCGCCGAAGGTTTTGGAAAAGTCGATGCGCACCTCCGGCGAAGAGGCCTGGTCGTCGAAGCGGATTTCCGGATTGTCGCCGTTGGGATTCCAGAAGTCGATATACATCTCGAATTCGTTGAGGCGGGGGCCTTCGTCGTCCTTTTGGCAGGACAGGGTCAAAGCCGTCAGGGCAAGGAGCAGGAAGATCGGATGGCGTGTCATGCGGTTAGGTTTTTGGATGAACCATTCAACGTTTTCGCAGCGCGAAAGATTGCCCGGCTGCACGGATGTCGAAGTGCACTGAGCCACCCCAAACGCAGTACAAACCGACCGCGGCGGTTTGGGAATACCCCAACCCATGTTGCGTCAGACAAAGGCGACCGGCTGGTCCACCAAGCCGGCCCGAAGGATGAAATCGCTGAGGAAGGTGCCTTTGGGGTCCAGTTCCTTTTGTACGGCTCGCCAGCGCGCCAGCCGGTCGCCCAGGTGGTCCTGTGTAAAAGTGGTATCCTCGTACAGGCGCTCGTTGATCTTGCCCCAGTGGGGGATGCCGCCCAGGTCCATCATCCGCTCCTGATAGGCGGCCAGGATGGCACGGTCGCCCCGGATGTTTCTCAGCAGGGGCACGTCCAGGAAGAAGGTCTTGCGGCCGTAGGTGGGCGACAGCAGGGCGCGCGAGGCCTGAACGAAGCGCACGGAGAGGAAGGAAGACTGATAGTACCCCTGCGTTTGGGCCAGCTGATCTACCAGCTGAAAGGCGGCCTCCAGGGCGCCCACGAGGAGGTCGGCCCGCACCTCAAAGGCAAATTCCGAGCTGATGCCCCGCCCGGCCACTGCACTGCCCGACTGGAAGAGCACCCGGTAGCTCCGGCCCGTAAAGGTGAGATCCTTGGTAAACTTCAGGGCCGTCTGTATGCGCCCCGGCGCTTTTTCGGGCCTGCGGTTGAGGGTGCGGATGGTCCACTCGATCAGCTTTTCCAGGCCGCCCCCGATGCTGGACAGCAGGTTGCGAAAATGGGCGTTCAGCCCCTTGGGGCGGTCTGCCTTGTCGATAATCCACTGCCGGGTGAGGGCGCAGAGGTGATCGCCGTCTATCGGATAGGGGTTAATGCGAAAGCCCATGAAGTCGGTCTGTTCTACCTCCGTCAGGAAGCGGCCCTCCAGGATGGCCCGGCGCAGTTCGGTCCAGGACATGAGGTCGCGCCGCTCCTTCATCCAGAAGGTCTCCTCCACCTCCAGCACCAGTTCGTACACGATGCCCATGGCGCCCAGGCTGAGCACGGTGCTGTAGAAGGTGTCGTCATCCTGGATGAGGCGGATGTAGCCGTCCTCCGGGGGCTGTTCGGGATCGGTGATGCCGTCGGTGGGCTCGATCTGATAGTACATGCCGCCGCCGCCCACCAGGCGGATGGCGCGGATCATGTCGGGGAAGGCCGGCTTGTTGATCCCCGAGCCGTGGGTGCCGGTCATGAGCGCACCGGAGACGGTCTGGTAATCCACTGCGCCCATGTTGGGCAGGGCCAGATCCATGCGTTTCAGCAGGCGGTTGAGCCTGCGGATGGTGGTGCCGGCCTGCACGGCCACCAGCAAGCGGTCTCGGTGCCCGGCTTTCAGGCGATCGGGATCCACCCGCTCCACGCCTTCCAGGTGCTCCATGCCCAGCAGATAGTCATCTTCAACGGCTACCTCCGAATAGGAATGGCCCGAGCCTACGGCCCGCACGCGCAGGCCGTCTCGCTCCGCTACCTGTACAATGGCCGAAATGTGCTCGCGATGGCGGGGAAAGAAGATGCGCCGGGGAGTTACCTCCACATTGCGGGTGGCGTTTCGCCAGGTGAAATCTTCCTTGGAGATCTCCAGCAGGGAATCGGGTAGGGACATAATCGGTCTGGTTTATAGAGGTCTGAATAGAGTATAGGATAATTTAATTGGCAAAAGTTACATATAAAAATAAATTCGTCGGAGTGCATGGAAAAAAATTGATCCCGCATTTCCACATATACTCTGATTAGCTCGCCAAAGTGCCGGATGCTCGCCAAGTGCTGGCCTGTATATGGTAAGCCGAACAGCACAGGCAAAGCGATGATTCGCAGTAAAATGCAGGGGATTCACCCTTCATCTTTTCGAGGAGCCAGCTTGAATAAACAGAAAATTCATATTTTTATAACTATACAATCGGCTAATAAATTATATGATGACACATTATAAATTTTGTGCTATTTTCTTCTTATTTGTTCTCGTATTGTTCCTTTCTACCTGTAGGCGCTATCTCTCCCCGGACTTCAGGCAAATCTACCAGGACTACAATGCAATTATCCACAGCGATACCAGTCAACTGGCTTTCCTGAAAGTGCATATGAAGAACGGGGAAGTAGCGGTGCTCACCAATTGGACGGTTGACGAGGAGCTTGAACGGATCTCGGGGCAGGGAAAGTTATATGACTTCAACCGAAATGTATTAATGGATAGTACATTTTCCCTGCCGTTAGAGGAAATTGCCCTGATGGAAACGAATCAAATGGATATGATCCAGTCCAGGGACGGGGGCAGGATAGCGGGCATGATCATTCTGACGGGAGTGAATGTCGGTCTGCTGATTTATTGCGTGTCCAACCCGAAAGCCTGCTTTGGTTCCTGCCCTACCTTCTACGTGGATGAAAACGCCCCTCTGCAGGCCGTAAATGCCGAAGGCTTCTCGTCCTCGATCGCCCCCGCCCTAGAAAAAAGAGACCTGGATGCCCTGCAGTACAGCACATCCGACACGCACTTTTCCCTGAGCATGAGAAATGAGGCCCTGGAGACACACGTTGTCAATCAGCTCGTTCTGCACGCCGTGCCCAAGAAAAAGGACGAACACGTTTTTCACGATAAGGCAGGCAATTTCTATCGCTGTGCTAAGCGGCTTATGGCCCCTCTGCCGACCCCCGGCCTCCGGCCGGAGGTGTATGAGGCCGTTTGCTCCAGAGGTGGGCTGGAGTATTTCTCCGTCACGGACTCGTTCGACCTGGCAGCACAGGAAGAGCATGTTTTTGAATTCGAAGTCCCTGCCGGGAAAGACCGCCTCGGCTTATTGCTCAATTTCCGGCAATCGCTGGTCACCACCTTTCTGCTGTACAGCGGCTTGTCGTACATGGGAGACGAAGCTGCTGACTTCTTAGCCAAAGCCGAGACCAACCAGAAGATCCGAAAAGCTTTAGGCAGCCCCTTTGACCGCATGGGACCGATCCAACTGTTTTACTGGAATGAACAAAAGCACAAATGGATCCTTTTCGAAGCCCTGCACGAAACAGGGCCGATTGCCACAAACACCGTCCTCGCTCCCCTTCCCCCGCACCCCCTGGTGCCGGGGCAAACCATAAAAAACAAGGTCAACATGACAAAAGGCTTTTGGCGGCTGAACTATCTGGCCTTGGCCTCCATTCAGTCCCCTGTCAGTTCGCGGATTGTACTCCCGCATAGCTTGGCGATAAGGGCCGGAGGAAACGTTGCACTGGAGGAGGTATTGCAGGACGACGATCAATACCTGATCTCCCTGCCGGGTGATCACTACCGGTTTTCCTTCCGGCTTCCGGAGCTTGGGCCGGAGGACGAGCACGAGCTGTTCCTGGCTTCCAAGGGCTACTACCTGGAGTGGATCCGGCGGGAATGGATGAAGGGAAAGGACATCCCGAAGCTCAAAAAGATCCTGCTCGGCAACAAAAACGCCTGGAAGGCATTGGCCGTCGAGTATAAGGAAATGGAGCACGAAATGGAGGAGGTATTCTGGAATTCGGCCATACGAGAAATGCAATGAAATATACCATGCTAAGATCTGCTACCTGGGCTGTGTGCATTCTCTTCTTGACCGGTTGCAAAAGCCCCTACAACTTATCTTCCCCTAAAGAATTTCCTTTTCACGTCAAAGGACTTGTCCTGGAATGGAAAACGGGAAAGCCCGGTAAAATGCTTCACGGAGAGATCCTGGAAGTCACCGATTCCAACCTGACTGTCCTGCTGGTGGAAGGGACCTATGATTTGCAGGTGATCCCGAGAACGGATCTCGAAAAAGCAGATATTCTGGTCGCCACCACCAGCGATTCTCCTAAATCCTTTGCCATCTGGACAGCCCTGCTTAACCTAATGCCATTAGGCCATGGATTTTTTGGGATTCTTACTATACCCGTTAACCTCAGTACCTCCATTCCTTTGGCCGTTGATGCCTCAGCAGGCACATATCGCCTGAAATTTCCGAGGGATGTTCCCTGGAGCGATCTCCACAAGTTTGCTCGGTTCCCGCAGGGTATACCCGCTAGCATCAACCTGACCAGCCTGAAGTGATGAGCGGCCGGGCACTGGTGCGCTGGCGGCCACCTTCTCTCAACCCAACTGTATGATAGCCCGGTAGGTGCTGTCCACCACGGCCGCCATCCGGTCGAAATCCAGCGTATCCGGGGTGTCGGTGGGTTCGTGGTAATTGGGGTTGCGCAGGAAAGCGGTGTTGTTGATCATCACGGCCGGGTAGCCGAAGGTCCAGTAATTGCGATGGTCCGATAAGCCGGCCAGGCCGCCGGCGTAGGGGAAGCTCACCACCTCCACGGGAATGGCGGAGTCGCCGGCCATGAGGGCGTGCACCCGCTCGTTGAAGGCCCGGTGCTTTTCGATGCCTACGACCACGATGAAATTGCCCGTATCGGGGTATTGCCCGGCAAGGGCGGGATCGGGGAAGGACTGGGAGCCCGGCTCGTCGGAGAAGTAGCCGATCATGTCGAAGCAGACCATGCCCAGCACATCGCCCCCCTCCTCGTACAGGGTTTCGGCATGGCGGTAGCTTCCCATATCCGGGCTGCCGAAGAAGGGCGGCTCCTCCAGGCAGTAGGCCACCAGCTCGATGCCGTAGTCCAGTTCGGGCCGTTGCGCGCTCAGCAGGCGGGCCGTCTCCAGCAGGCCGGCCACTCCGCTGGCATTGTCGTCGGCACCGGGGTAGTCGCCGAACACGTCGTAGTGCGCGCCCACGACCAGTTGCCGCCGGGCCGCCGGCCGGTACCGGGCAATGAGATTCCGGTATTCCCGCCCCATCACCGACCAGTGCTGGGTGGACACCTCCAGGCCGGCTTCCTCAAATGCGGCCCGGATGTACCGGGCCGCCCGCTCCAGCGAGTCCATGTGGCGGTAGCTGCGCGGCGGATGCAGGCCGGTAAGAAAGGCGACATCCTGATGCAGGCGGTCTTTTTCAGCGGGCATGAGAAAGGGTTATGTGAGCAAGCGCTTGATTCACCGGTTTTAACGTGTGGTTGGGCATGGCCAATTTCGTCGGTCAGGGCCCAAGATCCAGGTATTAAGTATAGCATATCCTACTACCATCTACTTTTTACCTTCTACGACCTGTAGGTTCTGCCATTCAGCGACGAGCAAATCCCGAACCTCAGGTAAATCAATTGTCTCTCGCCGGCTCAGAGGCGATGGCGGAAGGGCAATAGCATGGGATCGATCTTGCCCTTACCCTCAACCTCAATACTTCACACACACATTCTTGGCCTCGGTAAAGAAGCGCAGGGCTTCGAAGCCGCCTTCGCGGCCCACGCCCGAGTTTTTTACCCCGCCGAAGGGGGTGCGCAGGTCGCGCACCATCCAGCAGTTGATCCACACGATGCCGGCCTGCAGCTGCTCGGCCACGCGGGTGGCGCGGCTGAGGTCCTGCGTCCAGACGGTGGCGCTGAGGCCGTAGCCGGTGCCGTTGGCCAGGGCCAGGCCTTCCTCCTCGGTGTCGAAGGGCGCGATGGTGACCACAGGGCCGAAGATCTCCTCCTGGTTGGTGCGGCACTGAATGGGCAGGCCCTCGATCACGGCCGGCCGGATGAAGAAGCCGCCGGCATGCTCGCCCTTGAGCTCCACGCGCTGCCCGCCGGTGAGGCGGTGGCCGCCCTCTACTTCGGCCAGGGCCAGGTAGGACTCCACCTTCTCCAGGTGCTGCGCGCTCACCAGGGCGCCCATATCGGTGGTGGAGGCCAGGGGATCGCCCACGCGCAGAAACTCGGTGCGCTTGACGAACTCTTCGGTGAAGCGCTCGTAAATGGGCCGCTGCACGTAGATGCGCGAGCCGCAGAGGCAGATCTGCCCGTTGTTGCTGAAGCTGGAGCGCAGGGTGTCGAACAGCATCTGGTCGAAGTCGCAATCGGCGAAGATGAGATTGGGGTTCTTGCCGCCCAGCTCCAGGGAGAGCTTTTTGAATTTGGGTGCGGCCAGGCGGGCGATCTGCTCGCCGGTGCGGGTGCCGCCGGTAAAGGAGATGGCCTTCACCTGCTCGTGCTCCACGATGGCCTGCCCGGCCTTACCTCCCAGCCCGTGCACGATGTTGAGCACGCCGGGCGGCAGCCCGGCCTCCATAGCCGCCTTGCTGAGCAGGAAGGCCGTCATGGGGGTGAGCTCGCTGGGCTTGGCCACCACCGTATTGCCGGCGGCCAGGGCCGGAGCGATCTTCCAGGTGAAGAGGTAGAGGGGCAGGTTCCAGGGCGAGATGCAGCCCACCACACCCAGGGGCTGCCGCAGGGTGTAGTTGACGGCCTGGCTCGGCATGGGGTGCGCCTCGGAAGCAAAGTGCAGGATGGCCGTGGCGAAGAAGCGGAAGTTGGCTTGCGCCCGCGGGATGTCCACGCTGCTGGAGAGGGAGAGCACCTTGCCGTTGTCGGTGGTCTCCGCCCGGGCAAAGGCCTCCAGGTTCTGCTCGATCACATCGGCCAGGCGGGAGAGTATGCGGTAGCGCTTCTGTACGTCCAGCATGCTCCAGGCGGGAAAGGCCTTGGCGGCCGCCTCCACGGCCCGATCCACATCCTCCGGTCCCGAATCGGGCAGCTGGGAGTACACCTGGCCCGTGGCGGGGTTCACATTGTCCAGGTATTCGCCCGAAGCCGCCGGAATGAGGGCCCCGTTGATGTAGTTTTTGATGTCTTTCTCCAGGGCTGCAGGTCGCTGGCTTATAGTACGTGGCCTCAAGCTTTGCGCTTGAAACGTTCCAACTTTTTCAATCGCGGTTTTTGGGACCTCACAAAACTGCTTCCAAAGGGTAAAGCCCTTTACAACACAAGCCTACAGCCGGTGACGGATCGCCAGGACAGCTACACTACCACTTCTCCCAAA
>JAJDFU010000651.1:9200-10445 GCA_020528935.1 Saprospiraceae bacterium
TGAGTGCCCCGTCCATGGAGTTTTTGAGGTATTTCTCCATTGCCATTTGCAATCTCCTAAAGCTCCGACTCTTCGATCGTGTTCCGGGTTCTGTGCGGAAACCGGCAGGCTAGGCAGGTTCGCGGCCTGCCGACGGCCACCTCACTCCACCACCTCGCCCATCAGCACCCGGAGGATCTGCTGGGCGGCTTTGGCGATCTGGGTGCCCGGGCCGAAGATGCCGGCAACGCCTTTCCCGAAGAGGAAGTCGTAGTCCGCGTGCGGGATCACGCCGCCGACCACGACCAGGATGTCGTCGCGGCCGAGCTTGCGCAGCTCCTCGATGGTCTGGGGCACGAGGGTCTTGTGGCCGGCGGCCAGGGAGGAGATGCCCAGGATGTGCACGTCGTTCTCGGCGGCCTGGCGGGCGGCTTCGGCGGGCGTCTGGAACAGCGGGCCCACGTCCACGTCGAAGCCGAGGTCGGCAAAACTGGTGGCGATGACGCGGGCGCCGCGGTCGTGGCCGTCCTGGCCCATCTTGGCCACCATGATGCGGGGGCGGCGGCCCTCCTGCTCGGCAAAGGCCTCGGCCAGGGCGCGCGCCTGCACAGCGGCGGCGTCCCGGCTGATACCGCCGGCGTACTACCCGCTCCCCCCCTGGAGAGAGGGGGTAAAGGGGGCGAAGGGCTTTTCCATGGCCTGGGTGATCTCGCCCAGGGTAGCCCGGCGTCGGGCGGCTTCCACTGCCAGTTCCAGCAGGTTGCCCTGGCCGCTTTCGGCGGCCTGTGCCAGGGCATTCAGGGCTTCCCGGGCGGCAGCCTCGTCGCGTTTGGCCTTTACCGCCTCGATGCGGCGGATCTGCGACTCGCGCACGGCGGCATTGTCCACTTCCAGGATATCGATCTCTTTTTCTTCTTCGGTGCGGAAAACGTTGACGCCCACCACCTGCTCGCGCCCACTGTCGATGCGGGCCTGCTTGCGGGCGGCGGCCTCCTCGATGCGCAGCTTGGGCAGGCCGTCCTCGATGGCCTTGGCCATGCCGCCCAGCTCTTCCACCTCCCGGATGAGGGTCCAGGCGCGATGGGCCAGTTGATCGGTGAGGTACTCCAGGTAGTAGGAGCCGCCCATGGGATCCACATTGCGGGTCACCCCGGTCTCCTGCTGCAGGTAGATCCGGGTGTCCCGGGCCACCTTGGCCGAGACGTCGGTGGCCAGGGCGATGGCCCGTGCCAGGGCACTGGTGTGCGGGCCTCGGGTGCCGCCAAC
>JAJDFU010000427.1:0-1702 GCA_020528935.1 Saprospiraceae bacterium
TGGGATGTACAAGTAACTTTCCGGCCTCCCCTAGCAATTCAAAATCATCCATAATAGCAAACCCACCATAGTCAAATTTAACATGATGATTTGGACAAAGACAAATAATATTGTCTAGCGTATCTGGACCATTATGGGGTGCTCCTAAAGGCTTAATATGGGCAGCTTCAATATAACTTCCCGAATTGGTCTGAATGGTTACCCTACATACCTGACACTTATAATCGTACAACCGTTTTATCGCCCTTGACACATCTGTATCCCGTACAATTCTTTGAATGGTAGTGGAAATGCGTTTGGTTGATTCATACTCTTTTTCTGAATCTTCAACAATTGATAGGTTGTGTTGAAGAACATATTCTTCCTTTAGTTTTTCCGAAATCTTCTCCAATCTGAATCTCCAAACATAGTATCCGCTCCTGCCCTTTTCCCGCCAGTAATCGACGATCCTAAACAACCCATCATATCGGTATCCTTCTTCAGGGCTGTAATCAGACTTATGCGTGGCTCCTCTAATGACTCTAACAGGTAGTCCCTGCTGACAACTAATGGCAAGTGCGAGATTCTGCCTGATTAACTCTTGATCAGTGACCTGCTTTCCAGATGATTGATCTCTTCCCCCATGGCCCGTATAGATAATGACATCTCCATGGTCTTCGTCATCTTCATATCCACCCGACAGGACGATGGAATCTGCTCCCTCCTTTTGAGAACCACTAATTCCAGCTTGAATCGGCCTATGAACCCAACCAGCAGACAATTCATACCTACTGAGGAAATGGTAACCTTCAGAGACTCCGGGAATTTCGCAAAAAATCCTGTCACTCCTACTATCAATTTAACCACACAATTGGAATTATAGAATAGTTTGAGTGATTTGCATAAGATTTTTCTTCCTGGATTTCATATGCCAAACCCGAACCCCAAAGCATTGTTTGCATCGGGAATCAAAACTGTTCAATTACAACCGACCAACCTTATGCCGTCCTGCCCCGGGCCGCCCCAATCCGATGCTTCGAACTAGCTCCTCACCTCCCCCCGTGTAGCATCCGTTCGTCTTTTAAAGCATCTCGTGCTTGCCCCCACCCCCATTTGGCATACCTGTCCAAATTCAGTATCCTGCATGCCGGATGAGCCGGCAGAAGAAATTCGGAGCCTTTGACGGGGTGTTTACCCCGTCTATACTCACCATCCTGGGGGTGATCATGTACCTGCGGATGGGCTGGGTAGTGGGCAATGCCGGCCTGTGGGGCAGCATCCTCATCATCGCGGTGGCCAACGTCATCTCCATCAGCACCGGGTTGAGCATCTCTTCGGTGGCTACGGACAAGAAGGTGGGCATTGGCGGGGTGTACTACATGCTCTCCCGCAGCCTGGGCCTGCCCATAGGCGGGGCCATCGGCCTCACCCTCTTTGTGGGAACGGCCTTGAGCATCGCGCTCTACCTGGTGGGTTTTGCCGAAAGCTTCAACGCCTACTGGGGGTTTCCGACCGATACGAATGGATTCCGGCTCACCGGCAGCATTTTCCTGCTGATTCTGACCATACTGGCCTTCATCAGCACTTCCATTGCCATCAAGACCCAATTCCTCATTCTGGCGGCCATCGCGGCGTCCCTGGTCTCGGTCTTTCTCGGCGAGCCATCCGTAACGGGCGAGTTGGTGCCGGCCTTCCGCGGTTCCGGCCCGGCCTTCATTGAGAG
>JAJDFU010000427.1:1712-5275 GCA_020528935.1 Saprospiraceae bacterium
TTTGCGTGTCCCTGCCGTCCTCTGCCTCCCACCGCATCTCCCTTTCCATCAGGCCCCATCCCCTCGTTCTGGGGGCGACGGGGGGTGCCCTGGTCTCGGTCGTGCCCGGTGGCGCATCCGTAACGGGCGAGTGGTGGCCGGCCTTCAGCGGTTCCGGCGCGGCCTCCATGGAGACGGCCTTGGCGGTGTTCTTTCCGGCCGTGACGGGCTTTACCGCCGGCATCGCCATGTCGGGCGATCTCGAGGACCCCAAAAAGAACATCCCCGCCGGCACCATGACGGCCATCGCGGTCGGCTTTGTGGTGTACGTGGGCCTGGCGGTGTACCTGGCCTACAACGTGGATCGGGACCAATTGCTGGGCGATTACAACATCCTCTCCAAGATCGCTTACTTCGCACCGGCGGTGATCGCGGGCATCTGGGGGGCGACCCTGTCCTCCGCTATCGGCGGCATCCTGGGGGCGCCGCGCATCCTGCAGGGCATGTCCATCGACCGCATCAGCCCCCGGCTCTTCGCCCGCGGCTACGGCCGAAACAACGAGCCCCGCAACGCCCTTCTCCTGACGGTCCTCCTCTCCGAGGCCGGCATCCTGATCGGCGAGCTCGACCTGATCGCCCGCATCCTGTCCATGTTCTACCTGGCCGCCTACGGCTTCATCAACCTGTCTTTCTTTCTGGAGAGCTGGGCCAGCTCCGACTTCAAGCCCTACTTCCGGGTGAGCCGCTGGATCGGGCTGGTCGGCTTCCTGGCCACCTTCATCGTGATGTTCCAGCTCGACCCGGCCGCCATGGTCATCGCTTTTCTGCTGATCGGCGGCATCTACCTCTGGCTGCAGCGGCGGCAGATCAGCCTGGGCACGGGCGATGTGTGGCAGAGCGTGTGGTCTACGGTGGTCAAATCGGGCCTGAAGCGCATGGAGGTGGTGCGGGATCACAAGCGCAACTGGAAGCCCAACATCATGCTGTTCAGCGGCAGCTCCGAAGCTCGCCCGCATCTGATCGAGTTTGCCAAGTCGCTGGCCCAGCAGGTGGGCATGGTCACCAATTTCGACCTCATCGAGAACAAGGAGTCCAAGGTGCTCTTCCCCAAGCACCAGCAAAATACCAGCGACGAACTGCTGCAGAAGTACGGCGTTTTCGGCCGCCGCATCGAGGTCAACGACATTTACCAGGGCGTAGAGACCCTGGCCAACACCTTCGGGTTTTCCGGCCTGGACCCCAACACCATTCTCATGGGCTGGGCCAGAAATACCCGCCATCCCGTCTCCTTCGCCCGGATGACCGAAAAACTGATCGCCCTGGACTACAACGTGTTGTACCTGGATTACGACAAACGGGTGGGCTTCGGACAATACCAGCTGATCGACATGTGGTGGCGCGGCATCAGCAACAATGCCGAGCTCATGCTCCACCTGGCTCGCTTCCTGAGCGGCTCGCCGGAGTGGCGCCATGCCCGCATACGCGTCCTGCTGGTCAACGAATTCAACGTGGACCGGCGCATCATCGAAAACCGCATCCAGCTGCTGCTGGACGAATTCCGGGTGCAGGCCGACATCCGCGTGATCAACAATGCCGTGGAGCGCAAGCCTTTCTACGAACTGATGAAGGCCATCTCGGCCAGGGCCGACCTCATCTTCATCGGCATTCCGGATATTCAGCCCGGCCAGGAGGCCGCATTCGTGCGGCGCACCAACGACCTGGTCGGGGTCATTCCCACCACCCTCCTGGTCAAAGCCTCTTCCACCTTTGAGACCACCGAGCTGGGCGTGAAATTCATGGCCGAAAAAGAGGGCTACGAGCCGGATACCAGCGAGCGGCTGGTGGCGCTGAGGCAGGCGGAAAGCGAAGAGCTGGACAAGCTCATCCGGCAATTCGACCGGCAGCTCGGAGAAGCGGCCCGGGAGTTCAGCCAGGAGACCCTGGCCGTCATCCGCCAGCACTACCAGGAATGGCTGTCGAACCAGGAAAGCCGCCTGACGGAGTTGCTGGAGCAATGGGAGGCAACGCCTGCCGAGGGCCAGGCCCTGCTGGGCCAAAGTCTCCTGCAACTGGCCGAGCAGTCCGGGGAGTTCCGGACGGCCGAGATCCCCCTGCTGGAAGGGGTGCTCCGGCAGGGCATAACCGACTATCGCCGCCGACGCGCGGGGATCGTGGCCGGCATGCCGGCCGCGGTGGCCGTCCCGGACCCGCATAAAACAGGCCGGACCATCCAGCTGCCGCTGCGCAAAGCCCTGATGACCTGCCACCGGCAGGGCGGCGCCGAGCGGATGCTGGAAGCGCTGCGGACCATGCGGGCCGCCAACATTCAACTGCTGCAAAAAAGCGAACGCCTGCTGCGGAGCCTCCATTTGCAGCTCAGCCAGGAGCTGAGGACGGAGCAGGAGATCCGTCCGCTACTCCGATCCATTCGCGACCACGCCCGAACGGCCTTCCAATCGATGGACCATCAGCTGGAGCGACTGGTCAGGGAGCCCAGCCTGGAGTTGCGCAATACAGATCGGAACACCTGCAACCGGCTCACCCGCCCCTTCAGCAGAAAAGCATTCCGGCAGCTCATCCGGAAGGAGCGCCGGCGGCTTCGGCCGGGGGTGCGCCGGGCCATCGAAAATCAGCTGAAAGGCTTCGGCGACCGATGGTCGCAACGCCTGCAATACGCGCACCACCAACTCGAAACCAATCTGCTGCTCGCTCAGGTCAGCGCCAGCCTGTTCGACCACAAAGAACAGCTCATCAATCGATTGGAGGCCGGCTTTGTGCGAAAGATCCAGAAGGAGATCGACCGGATGGAGCAAAACGCACGCGAAGCCCGGGAGGCCCTCCGCGAAGATGGGTTTCCCGAAAGTACGGGCGACGCCTGGCTGCGGAGCGAAACCGACCTGGACAATTCGCCCATCGTCCTCTGGCGATTTATGGAGGTCGCCAAGCGGCTGTGTCGAAACCTGCCGGAAGAAGTAACGGTCATGGCACCGGACGAAGGCGAATGGGAACCGGACGATACCCAAGACCTTCGCACCATCAACCTTTCCGTTCGCGACATTGCCCTTTACCTGATCGACAAGCTTTTCATCAGCCCCTTTCAGGAGCAGCTCAGCCTGTTTCGCCGCCAGCTCAACCAGGTGAATGCGCGCCTGCACAACCAGAGCCACCTCATTCACTACGGCATGGAAGCCGCGCGCAAGGAGAAGGACACCGGCGAGCTCGCCGCCATCCTGGACCGGTCGCAAAACGAATGGAAGGCCTTGCACGAGGAGGTGGACGGTGCCTTTCAGGCATTCCGGGCCGAGCTCAAGGAGCGGTATGAGGCGGCCGAATCGTCGCTGAAAGTGGATCGCATTGCCTCCCGGACCGATGTGCTTTCGCAATACGTTCGCGAGCGGGGCCGCTTTCGGAGGTTGGGCCGCTGGCGACAAGTGATCGGCCGGCGGCTGGACGAGCTGGCCGGCCGACTTTCCGGCTTTGTGCGCCGCACGCGGGAAGGGGTCCACGCCCTCGTCAACGAACGGCCTTCCAACATACGGGCACGCCATCCGCGCCACGAGCAGGCCTTCGGCAGACCAGTGGAG
>JAJDFU010000132.1 GCA_020528935.1 Saprospiraceae bacterium
CTACCTCATCAGCCGCGGCGGCGGCGGGGGCGGCTATTACCGTGGCGGGCGGTACTATGGCGGTTACGGCGGCTTCGGCGGCGGATTTGGCGGCGGCTTCGGTGGCGGCGGCGGCGGTGGCTTCGGTGGTTTTGGCGGTGGCAGCTTCGGCGGTGGGGGTGCCGGTGGCGGTTGGTAAAAAACAGTTCTCCACCATGAATCGGATGCTTGCCCTTTCCTGTTTAGTCTTCGTGCTGCTGCTGGAAAACTGCAGCTTTACCCCCACCTTTCACTATGCGGGGTATTCCGACCTGGTCTTTCTTCCGCCTGCCGGGCAGAACCCTTCCCGTTGTTACCTTCCGGAAAACTACGTGCCGGACACCAACCACCTGGATCATCTGCCCGTGAAGTACATCCGGGTGAACCTCCACTTCATGAATTCGGCAGACAGCAGTGCCAACTTCACCCAGCCGGAAGCCGACTCCGTGGCCCATCGGATCATGTACTATGCCAATGCAGGCCTGGAGCGCAATATGAAAATGTTTTTGCCCCTGGGCAATGACACGCCGGTGCTGCCCGTGCGCTACCGCTACCGGCTGACCGGCCGCCCTGGCGTGCCCGGCGATAAGGGCGTGTACTGCCACTTCGATGACAGCATGTTTTACTACATCCACAAGGGGCCGGGGCAGAACCTGTACGACCGGCGACCGGTCCGAACCTACGGCGTGCAGTTGGATACGGTACTCAACATCTTTCTTATGCCCAACCGCCCGGAGGGCGATGATCCGCCCGAGCCTACCATGCCGGTAGGGGTGGCCCTGGGCAACGCGATCAAGATCGGCGGCATCGGTCCGGCCCCCCATCCTCCCTGGAACTATAAAGGCGTCATAAATCACGAGGTGGGCCATATATACGGCCTGCGCCATGCCTGGCACACCAACGATGGGTGTGCGGATACACCGCCCAATCCCAACTGCTGGAATTTCACGCACGACGGCTCGGAATGCGACTCTCTGGTATCCAACAATCTGATGGACTACAACTCGCGCCAGGAAGCGATCACGCCTGGCCAGATCGGGACCGTGCATTCGCAGATGGCCCGCCTGACGAGCCGGGGGCGCCGCTACCTGGAACCCCGCTGGTGCAAACTGGATCCGGAAAAGACCATTCGCATACGCGACAGTACGGTGTGGAACGGCGCGAGGGACCTGGAGGGCGAACTGGTGATCGAGCCAGGGGGCTACCTGCGGCTGCGCTGCCGCGTCTCCCTGCCCGGGAATGCCCGCATCATCGTGGCGGGCGGCGGTACGCTGGAACTGGACGGCTGCCACTTGCACAACGCCTGCGGGGATCAGTGGGATGGGATCTTACTCCAGCAGACCGCCTCGAAGCAAGGACGCTTGCTCGTTCGGCAAAAACCGGTGATTGAGCACGCCCTGCATCCTGTAGACTGGCCGGCGACAACCCCTTAACCGAGTGGCTATGCGCAGATCAGACCTTTGGGTTGGACTAGCAGTTTTCATCGTTGTACAACTCGTCTTTGCTCAGGCCTGGCGAGCGGGCCTGATAGGCGATTGGTCGGGGCTGGCCCAGCGCATTGAGCAGGGGCGCGGAGCGGTGGATATTCTGAACAGTTTCGGCTTTCAGGCCAATCAGCAGATTCGGTACGCTTTTCTTTACCTGTTCTTCAGTGTTTGCAAGTCCGATCCCCTTTGCTGGCACCTCCTGTTCACCTCACTGCATGCGATCAACGGATATTTGTTTTACCGCCTGCTGCGCCTGCTCTTTTTAGGCCTGAACCTTTCCAGGCCGGACTTGCTCCTTGGGGCCGGCGTGCTTTTGTTTTTATTTAATCCGTATCAGTCCGAGCCCGTCGTTTACAAAGCGTGTTTCAACTGGCTGCTGTCGAGCACCTTCGTATTTACGGGCCTGATCGGATTCCTGCGGTGGCAGGGCGGTGGCCGGCCGGCTTCGCTCTGGCTCATGTACGGCAGTTTTGCCCTGGGGCTTTTTGTCATGGAACAGGTCGTGATATTCCCCCTTTACGTGTTGGTCCTCTATCTCGGCCTGCCGGGCCGAAAGCCGAAATACCGGCTTGCTTCGATTCTTCGGGTTTTTGCGCCGCTCGCGCTGCTTTTAGGAGCTTATCTGATCCTCAACCAACTCACCCTGGGTGGCTGGGTGGGCCATTACGGCGAAGCCAGACACCTGCGCTTCGACCCCGCCCTGCAGTGGAGCACCCTGCTGAAGTATTTTTCCAAGATCTTTGGGCTTACGCGCTACACGGCAGCACAAAAGGGAGCGCACTATCAGTTTTTCGAAGCCCCCATCGTCCAATGGGTTACCCTGGTACTGGCGCTTGTTGCCCTGCTGTGGTCCGTAGTTTTCTGGAAACGGCTGCCCGGCCTCCTGCGCATGGGGCTGCTCCTGCTTCTGCTGGGGGGTGTGGCCCTGCTGCCGGTGAGCAATCTCTATTTTTATCACCTGCTGCTGGTCACCAACGACCGGTATTCCTATGTGGCCGCCGGTTTCCTGCTGGCGGGGCTGGTGTGTCTTCTGGGGTTACTGCCCGTCTCAGTGCGCTGGTTGCCCATCGCGGCTCTGCTGTGCGCCCATATGTATCTCCTGTGGTATACCCTCGGGTTGTGGCGCGAACAGGCCAGGATCTACTACACCCTGATGGAATCCTTCCCCGTGCAGGAAGAGCGGCCGATCTACCTGCTCAACCTTCCGGATAATTACCTGGGCATCTTTCTCTTTCAACATACGCAGGCCGCCAACGGTCTGGCCGATCCACTGGTGTACGTCCTGGGCAAACAGCCGGAGGCTTCCATTACGGAGGTCATCAATTACAATATGGTTACCCCCTGGGACGGCGTGCGGGTCGAGCAGTCTGCGGACAGCACCCTGAACGTCCGCTTTAATCAACACGGGAACTGGTGGTGGCGAAAAGGCCGGGGTGGCACGCCTTACGAAACGGACAGCTATCGCTGGGAGCCGGGTGAAGGCTCGTACAGGTTGCACCTGCGGGATGCTATGCCGAAAGATGCCGTTTTTTTGTACGTGGACAGTCTGCAATGGCGTTATGCCGGTTGGAGTCCTTACTTTTCTGCCCAAGACTGATGTATGAAGAACTGGCTTTACACCACTTTTTTCGCGCTGACCATGCTGCTGTATTTCTTTTTCCCCTGGCACCTCATCTGGCAGCAGGAACGCATACTGAGTCGCGGTGAGCGGATTCAGCTCCGGTTGTCGCCGGTAGACCCTTCGGATGTGTTTCGGGGGCAATACCTCCGCTTGCACTACCGGTGGGAGGCTGTGCCCAATCCGGACGAACTGGATGTGGACCAGGTGGCCTTCGTATGCCTGCACAAGGATTCTTCCGGCATGGCTTATCCCGACATGGCCTATGCGCGCAAGCCCGAAGATTGCACTTTTCTTCGCACCCGCGTGGTCAGCAAAGGCTATCCGGAAGCGGGCCATGCGGTGGTAGAAGTACCCGCCAGCCTGCGTCGCTACTACCTGAACGAGCGGCGTGCTCCTGCAGCGGACAGCCTGTACCAGCAACTGCTGCGTCGGGCCGACCGGGAGGGCAGCATTCCGGCCGTTGCTCGCGTGCGGGTGCGCAATGGCCGGGCCCGCGTGGCGGATATCCTCTTCGACGGAACGCCCCTGCGCGCGTAACTGGATCAGGTGGACGCTTCAGCGCCGGGGGGGAGAACTGCAGGGAGGTCATGATGG
>JAJDFU010000221.1 GCA_020528935.1 Saprospiraceae bacterium
GTAACCCGGCTCCGGGGCGGGTATGGGGGAATCGGGCCGGCACGTACAGAGAACAACGGCCAGACCGGCTGCGAACAAATGCGGAACGGCGCGGGACAGGTACAGAGCGATCATATCCCGGCCCCGGTTTAGTTGAGGGAAGAAGAACCGTGAATGATGCCCCCGCCGATGACGTCCTCGCCTTCGTAGAATACGGCCGACTGCCCCGGAGCCACGCCTTTCACATGGGCCAGAAACTCCACTTCGATCTTGCCGTTCTGGTTGCTCAGTCGGCTGAGGGTACCCTGATCGCGGTAGCGGATCTTGGTCACCGCTTCCAGGCCGTCGGGAATGCGATCGTACTTCATCAGGTTCACGCCGCCGACGGTCATGCCGTTGCGCACCAGGTCTTCGGCCCGGCCCAGCACCACCGTATTGGATTCCGGGCGGATCTCGGTGACGTACATGGGCTCGCCCAGGGCAATGCCCAGGCCTTTGCGCTGCCCCACGGTGTAGAAGGGATAGCCCTGATGCTGACCCAGCACTTCGCCCTCGGTATTTACGAAGTTGCCGCCGGCCACTTCCGCCTCGAGGGTAGGTACCCGGCGCTTCAGGAATCCGCGATAGTCGTTGTAGGGCACGAAGCAGATCTCGTAGCTCTCCGCTTTTTTGCTGAGGGCTTCGTAGCCGAAATCCTTGGCCATTTGCCGCACTTGCGGCTTGGTATATCCGCCCAGGGGAAAGCGGCTGCGATGCAGGCATTCCTGGCTGAGGCCCCAGAGCACGTAGCTTTGGTCTTTCTGCAGATCCTTGCTTCGGCTCACGTATTTGCGGCCTTCGCGTTCGTTGATGAGCGCGTAGTGGCCGGTGGCAATGAATTCACACCCCAGCGCATCGGCCCTTTTGAGCAGGGCGTGCCATTTGATGTGGGTGTTGCACAGCACGCAAGGATTGGGCGTGCGGCCGGCCAGGTATTCGTCCACAAAATTGTCGATCACGTAATCGCCGAACTCTTCGCGTATATCCACGATGAAGTGATGAAAACCCATGTCTACAGCCACCTGCCGGGCATCGTTGATGGAGTCCAGGCTGCAGCAGCCGGTCTCTTTCTTGGTGCCTCCGGAATTGGCATAGTCCCAGGTTTTCATGGTGATGCCCACTACTTCGTAGCCTTCTTCGTGCAGCATCATGGCGGTGACGGTACTGTCAATACCGCCGCTCATCGCCACCAGTACCCGTCCGTGTTTACTCATGAAAAAACAGTTCTATTTTGATATGCAAAACTACAAATAGAAGGGCGTTTGAGTTCACTTTGCGGGGGGCGCCGGCCGGGATTGGACCATTTGGCAGAAAAATGGCATCTTTAGTGGTTGAGAAAACGGCTATCCGATGACAGCATACGCCCTACCGTTCTTTTATGCGCTCGGTATCAGTTTTGCCAGCGCCATTCCATTTGGTCCCGTCAATCTTTCCGTGATGGATGCGGCTTTGCATCAAAATACCCGCGCCGGCTTGCGCATGGCCTTTGCCGCGGCGGTGGCCGAAATGTGCCAGGCGCTCATCGCCCTGAGTTTCAGCCGCTGGCTCAGCCAGTGGTTTACGCAGAGCCCCTGGGTCAAGGTGCTGGCCATGGCCGTGTTCGTAGGGCTGGGTTTGTTTTTCTTTTTCAAGGAAAAGTTCCGCAAAGAGAAGGAGCAGCCGCCGCCCAAAACGCGGCAGTTCCTGGCCGGGGCCTTTGTCAACCTGGCCAATCCTCAGATCATTCCCTTTTGGATCGTAGTGACCGCCTGGCTCGACAGCTCGGGCATTGCCCGCATCGACGGCAACTCGTCCTACTATTTGCTGGCTTTTTTTCTGTTGGGCATTTTTCTGGGAAAGGGGAGTGCGCTCAGCATATACAGCCTGTTCAGCAACTTCATTAAGGAGCGGGCCCGGGCCCTCAGCCGGCACATGGACAAGGTGATCGGGCTGATCCTGCTTACCATAGGCTTGTATCACGGCTTTACGGCTGCGATGGAATACCTTTGACCCGCCTGAATGATTTGGGTATCTTTGAGCTAACCAAATGCGTGAAACACTATGAAGCTACTGTTGCTGACGGCACTGATGGCAGTATCGAGCGTTGCGCTTACCGCCCAGGAATACGGACTGGCATCCTTCTACTCCGATACCTACCAGGGAAAACCCACGGCCTACGGCGAGACCTACGACAAGAACAAAATGACGGCGGCCCACAAACGCCATCCTTTGGGCACCATGCTGCGCGTCACGCGCGAAGACAACGGGAAATCCGTCGTGGTGCGCGTGAACGACAAAGGCCCGTTCCTGCCGGGGCGCATTGTGGAGCTGAGCAGTGCCGCGGCGGCGAAGATCGACTTGCTCAGGGACGGCGTCACCCGCGTGCGCGTGGAGGTGGTTCGCCAGGGAGAGTCACGCTCTGCCGAGTCCACGCCTCCGGCGCCTTCCGCTGCACAGGAAGAGCCTTCCCGGCCTACGCCTCCCCCGCAGGCGGCGGCTTCGGAAAGGGCCGAGCCGACTCCGCCAACCCCCACGCCGGAGACCCGGCCTGCCCCTTCCCGTCCGGCTCCGCCGAAGCCGGAAAACAAAAGCCACTACGGCCTGTATAAAATTGCAGCCGCAAAGGAAAGCTTTACGGGCTACGGAGTACAGGTCGCTTCTATGAAAGACTACCTCAGCGTCTTGCGAAAGGTGACGGAACTCGAAAAGCGATACTTCGACAACATTTACCTCAGCGTAGAGCGCGGGCCCGGCCGCCCGTTGTACAAGGTTCTGCTCGGGCCCTTCTCTTCGCAGGAGCAAGCCGATCGCTACGCCCAGAACATGCGCGAAAAATACCAGATCAACGGCTTTGTGATCCAGCCTGAAAGCGTATCGGAGGCAGACGCGCCTCCCGCGAGTGCGGCTGAAGGCGCCGGATTATACGGCATCTACAAGCTTTCGGCCGCAAAGAAAGACCTCAGCGGCTATGGCGTTCAGGTGGCCTCGCTGAAGGATTATGCCAACGTGCTGCGTCAGGTCGGCCGGCTGGACAGAAAGTATTTCGACAACATTTACCTCGGGGTCTTGCCCGGAGCGGACAGTCCGGTATACAAAGTGGTACTTGCTCCTTTTCCGTCCAAAGAACAGGCCGCGCGCTATGTGGAGAACATGCAGGAAAAATATCAGATCCAGGGCTTTGTATTGGATCTGGCGACCCTGACGCAGGCCACTCCCTGAGGGCGATCACCGTATGCGCACCTCTCCGGCTACCGGGTTGAGGCCGATGACCTTTTCTGCGGTATTGACGACCTCTATGGGGGTAGGCTCGCCTGTGATCGCCACATAGCTGCTTTGCCCCGGGTTGCCGGTTATCCGGAAGCAGACCTGGAACAGGCTGTGGCCATCCGGAAGGGTGAGGCCGCGCAGGCTCATGTCCAGCCAGAGGAAGGTGAGCCGCCCTTGTTCGGCCTTTTGGGTGCCAAAATTGTCTTTGCCCAACCCCGGCAGCCCAAAGCCCTGAATGCGCTCAAAAGTGAGTACCGTGGCGTCCCACTGCAGGCTGTACTGCATGGAAAGCAACTGCTCAAAATCGGCAGCGGTAACGTCCAGGCAAATCTGTTCGCCGGAAGCCGCCGTCGTCTGGGGTATCGACAGCGTGAGGGTTTGCTGGGAAAAAAGCGGAGCCAGCACGACGCCCAGTGCCAAAGTCAGGAAATAGCTTTTCATGGGATCTGATTTGCTGCAAAAGTAGGGAAATTGTAGTTTGTCACCGGCCAAAGCGGCGGGCCGTACCGCATCCGGAACACCCGTATAAAGCCGGCGAAAAGCGCTTTTTCCTGCCTGCATGTCTTCCATTTTTTGGAATTCTTTGGCCATATTGCCAAATGTTGAAAACGCATATGCCCATGCTGACCAACCAAAGCGGGCGTCAGCATGACCGTTGGCTCAAATACCTATATCCCTTTCCCATGTCAACCCCTCGTTATCTATTGGCGCTTCTCTGTGTGTTGCCTGCCTGTTTGCCTATGTCAAGCACCTCCGTCAAGCTCGAAAAACTGCAGAAAAGACTGGCCATGGAAACCGGTCCCTGCTTTGGGACTTGCCCGGTCTATACCCTTACCGTGTACGAAAAAGATCTGATCACTTACGAGGGCCGTCGATATACGGAGCGGACGGGCTTGTACAGCCGTTTTTTGACGAAAAGCGAACGGCAGCGGCTGGAAAACGCGATGAGCGAGGTGGACTTATGGACCTATCAGGACGTTTACCGCAGCCAGATCCCCGACATGGCTACCGTGACCCTCACCCAGTACGAGCCCGACGGGCGCAAAAAATCGGTGCGGGGAAAAGATGGGCGGCCGGAACCCATCATGCAGCTGGAGGAGCTGCTGCGGGAAATCGCCGAGCAGGGAGATTGGAAAAAACACAAGGATCAGCCGGAACAGCCCAGCCTGGCAGCGGATGCGGTACCCAACGAGCTGATCGTCCAGCTGAAAGGGCGGGTGGACGTGCAGCAGTGGTTGGCCAAGTACCGGGATCAAAACATGCAGATCCGCAAAAAACTCTCGCCGGACAGGGCCTACTTCCTGGTTTCTTTCGATGCAAACGCCATCTCTCCTCAGGATATGCTGGAGCGGGTGCGCCGCGATCCCGACGTTTCCGGTGCGCAGTTCAACAAACGGCTTTCCCCTCGCGAGTAGCGGGGCCGGTTACCCGGCGATGACCTGCTTGAGGTAGTCAAATACCCCGGTGGCCGGCAGTTCTTCCACTACCGGGATGGGCCCGATGAGCACGGGAAAGTCGGTGGGTTCTTCAGGCAGCCTGCCGTGGGAACCGCGAATGCGGCTGTCGTCCAGGGAAATGATATTCATGGGCGCCCGAAAGCCGAGTTTCCGCTTGAAGAGGCGCCAGGCGGCGGCAGCCATGGGAGAGGGATAGCGGGCATCCACAAACATTTCCACGGGATCGAAGCCGGGCTTGCGATGAATGTCAACGGTACGCGCAAAGTCGGGGGCCCGATCGTTGCTTTCCCAGTAGTAATAGGAAAACCAGGAATCGGCATCGGCCAGGGCAACGAGCTCGCCGCTGCGCCGGTGGTTGAGGTGTAATGCCGCTTGCTCCGTTCGATCCAGCACCCGCTCCACACCCGGTGTCTCGAGCAGGAGAGCCTTTACGCGCGGGATTTGCGCTTCCCGCTTTACGTAGACGTGGGCGATCTGATGGTCGCAGACGGCAAACGCTTCGCTGGCACCGGCATCCAACAACTCCCAGCTTTGTTCGCGGCGCAGGGCCAGCAGGCCTTCCCGGCGCAGGAGGCGGTTGAGATGAATGGGCCGGTGAACGTCCGTTATGCCGTACTCCGAAAGTACAACCACGTGTTGGCCCTGCCCCTCGAAATACGTGATCAGATCTTTGAGCACCTCGTCGATTTCGCGCAGATCCCGGGCGATGCTGGGGTGCCCGTGCCCGAATTTCTGCAGGTTGTAATCCAGGTGCGGCAGATATACCAGGCTGAGCGTGGGGTGGTACTTCTGATCAGTGTAAATGGCTGCATCGGCGATCCAGCGGCTGGATGTGATTTTCGTATTGGGCCCCCAGAAATTGAAGAGCGGGAACTGCCCGAGCTCTGCCTGGAGCGCATCCCGCAGACCGGCGGGGTGCGAATACACGTCCGGGATCTTGCGGCCGTCGGCCAGGTAGTTTGGGCGCGGCGTCACGGAATAATCGGCGCTGGAGTACATGTTGTACCACCAGAACAGCTTGGCGCAGGTGAAATCCGGATCCTGCTCGCGCAATACCTCCCACAGCTTGGGGGCCCGAACCAGATGATTGGACTGTCGCCAGAACTTGATCTCGCACTCGGTGCGGAAATACCAGCCGTTGGCCACGATTCCGTGCTGAGCGGGCCACTGCCCGGTGAGGTAGGTGGCCTGGGCCGTACAGGTCACAGCCGGCACGACGGGGCGCACAGGCGCCCGGTATCGGTCCTTGGCCCAGGTCTTCAGGAAAGGGGTGTGTTCGCCGATCAGGCGATTGCTGAGCCCTACGACATTAAGTACTGCGGTCCTTTTCATAAAGCTGTTTTACCCATTCCAGCTCCCTGCTTACGGAAGTCAAGAGGTCGGTTTTAAAGGCCTTCGGCAGGACGTCCCAGGTGTACGTCTCCACCTCCAGCTGCTTCGAAAAGCGGTGTTCCCGCTGCGCGGCCAGCACCTCGCGCAGGTCGGCCTGGGTGGCGCGCAGATCACCCAGCTCCTCCCGGAAGATGGGCACGTGGAAGTGGCTGCGCCAAGTCGTTTCCTTTTTTTGCCGGAAAGCGGAATCCGCTTCGGGCAGATCCCGAAACCGGTGCAGGACCCCGTCCGCGTCCCGGCCTACGACCTGATGCAGGTAGGTAGGTTCGTCCCAGGCCAGCAGGGCGGTGGCATCCTGCTTTGGTCCGGCTTCCAGCGCTGCACTCAACTGGAACTTGCCGATGCGCAGGCCGGCCCGGCGAATCTCTTCGAGAGATGCCGTTTGGGATTCGAATTCCACAGCCATGTGGCAAACGTCGTAGCACAGGCACAGGTAGCGGAAGATCAGCGAGCGCGCCTGATCGGGCGGCAGCGGATGAAAGTGCGTTGCGGCTTCCGGCACCAAAATATCCTGGAAAAAACCGAGCACGTCCCGGGTCGTCTCCAGGAGGCCGTCGGGCTCCGGCTCAATGTCCAGGTGAATGTAGCATCCGGTTCGGCTTTCGAGTTCCCGGAGAAAAGCGGCCGCCTGCAGCAGGTTTCGGGCTGCGGCCTGCATAAACCCCGGGCGATCGGCCGGAGCGTGCCAGTGGCGGTAGGAGAGGGGAGAGGTGGAAATGCCCCCTTCCATTCCGGCGGGCAGGAGTTCGGCCAGGATCCGGGCCAGTTGCAGGGTGTATTCCAGGCGGTTGGTCTGGCTCCAGTCGGGCTGGTGGACCTGCGCCTTCACGGAGGTATCGTGAAAGTCGCCGTAGGGGAAGCCGTTGAGAGTAAATACGTAAAGGCCTTCCCGATCAAGCCATTGGGCAAAGGCGCGGAGCCGGTTTCCCTCCAGCAGCTGGCCGGCGGCGCGCGCACCCAGGCGAAGTCCTACGCCCATGGGGTTCCGGGGGCTCGCCTGCGCCTTGAGTTTCGGAAGAAAGGCTTTCAGTCCGGCAGACAAATCCGGCCAGTCCTCGCCGGCATGGATGTTGGTGCAGTATGTGAGGTGTGTGCCGTCGCAGAGTTGCATGCTTACTTGAACATATGAGGTCAGGTAGGAGATTTCAGGCCGGCTGGTTGGTGCATGGCTTTGAGCTTGCGGATGCTCGCCCGTATGCCCGGCTCCTCTATGCGATGCACTTCAATGCCCTTGCCAATGGCTTCGAGCAGCATGATGGTCAGTCGGCCTCCGAGGTGCTCGCGAAATTCCCGGAGCCCCTGCCAGATCCGGAGTTGGCCGGAATCGTCCTCCCATTCCAGGGCCGGATGGTAGAGCTCGAAACCGAGATTTTGGAGCAGATCCAGTATGGCCTGGGCTTCATCGCGGCCAAGCAGCCCGGCCAGGTGGGCATACCAGCTGTCCAGGGCCAGGCCGATCGCTACCGCTTCCCCGTGGCGCAGCTCGTAGCGGGTGAGCTGTTCCAGCTTGTGGGCCGACCAGTGTCCAAAATCCAGGGGCCTGGAAGACCCCTTTTCGAACGGATCGCCGCTCCCGGCGATGTGCTCCATGTGCAGGCGGGCGCATTCGTAAATGAGTTTTTCCATGGCGGGGAGTTCGCGGGCATTGAGCGGCCCGGCGTTTGCTTCCAGCCACCGGAAAAAGGCCGCTTCTTTGATCAGGCTTACTTTTACCGCTTCGGCCATCCCGCTGCGCCAGTCCCGCGGGTCCAGCGTACTCAGGAAGGTGGAATCGTTGAACACGGCCGTGGGAGGTGCAAACGCACCGGTAAAGTTTTTCTTTCCGAAAGCGTTTATGCCGTTTTTGACCCCTACCCCGGAATCGTTTTGGGCCAGTACGGTCGTGGGTACCCGGATGTGCCTGACCCCCCGATGCGCCACGGCGGCGGCGAAGCCCGCCATATCGAGCACGGCCCCGCCACCCAGGGCGATCAGGTAGGCATGGCGGTCGATTCCGCGCTGCTCCACAGCTTCCAGCAAGAGGTCCGCCCATTGGCGGTCGTTTTTTGCGGCTTCCCCACCGGGTACCACCAGGCACTCCCCGGCCAGCTCCAGCCCGGGATGTGCCTGCATGTAGGCCTGTATATCGCTTGCCAGGCTGGGGTGGCAGGCCAGCAGGCCGTCATCCAGTACAACCAGACAGCGGGCCGGCCGGGGTGCGCTCAGGCCGGCCAGGTGCTCCGCCAGCAGAGTATGCCCGGGTGAAAACAGGCCGCGTGTGAAGTATACGGGATATTCAAAAGAGACCGAAAAGGATTGATGCAGGCTTTTTTGCATGGCGGATTCAGGTTACGGCAAACAGGCGAGCCAGTCCCAGGGAGACCGGCATTAATAGCAGGATCGGCAAGGCGGCCGGCCAGCCGGCGAAGGTGGCAGCCAGCGCAGCATCCATGGGGATGAGTCCCAGCACACCCCATTTCACGGCCAGTCCGATGTGTTTTGGCCGGGGCTCGCGCAAGGCCCGTCCCAAGGGGGGAAGCACAACCGCTGCGAAAAGGAGTACAAAAAGCAGGGCCCAAGTGTTCTCGGAATTGCCCCAAAACGGAATACTGGTCAAGCCGGCCATCAGTAAAAGATACATTCCCAGGCCGATCCAGAGGGGCTTTCTGCCCTCACTGCGGACCTCTCCCCGGCTCACCAGGGTGACGGCTGCAATGAAGAGGAGGGGGAACAGCATCAACGCCCCGCTCTCCAAAAGCAGGGGCCAGGCGCTCATGCCCAGCAGGAGATTCCCGGCCCGGCAAAGCCCCATATTGAGCGGGCCCAGCCAGGAGTGATGCTTGGCAAAGGCGTCGTAACTCACTGCCAGGCCGCCTACCAGGGCTGCAATGGCGGCACTGACCGGCCCTACCCAGGCGGCGGATGCAACACCCAGGAGGAGCAGGAGTATGCCAAACAGCGCAGCAGCCCGGGCGCTCACCTGCCCGCTGGGAATAGGCCGCTCGGGGCGTTCCTCGGCGTCGAGTTCGGCATCGAATACGTCGTTGAGTACCACTCCGCCGGCGTACAGCCCTGCGGTGGACAGAAGCAGCAGGAAGAAAACCGGATCGGCCAATGCCTGCAGGCCGGGCCAGGCGCCCTGCAGGGCGCCTGCGGCGGCAAAGCCGGCCCCAATATCGGCCAGAGCCGTGATCACATTGGCCGGGCGCATGAGTCGGAGATAAGGCAGCATGCACTCAGTTGATGATGAGACTTTCGGAATCGCGCCCCATTTGGGGCTTCTGGCCGCCCCGCAAAATGGAATTGCCGAGGAAGCGCTGGCTTTGGTCAACGGCCGGACCGTCCAGCCAGTCGCTTTCGCGGATCTGGCCGCTTTGGGCGAAAGCCTCCAGCGCATTGCGGTAGCAGACCCGCACGATGTGGTCTTCGGGAACGCCCCGCTCGCGCATGAGGGCGGCCGTTTTGGGTACGGCCAGCGGATCGGAGATCCCCCAGTCCGCTGCGCTATTGACCATGATCCGGTCGGGGCCGTATTGCCGCACGACCTCAACCATGCGTTCATTCCCCATTTTCGTAAACGGATAGATGGTAAAGGCAGCCCAGTAGCCCCGGTCCAGCACTTCGGCTACGGTTTCCTCGTTGTTGTGATCCACAATGACCATAGCGGGATCCAGCCCGTGTTCTTCGCACACATCCATGCTCCGGATCGTACCCTGCTTTTTGTCGCGATGGGGGGTGTGGATCTGCACCGGCAGGTTGGCCTCCAGGGCCAGTTCCAGCTGTAGCCGGTAGTAGTGGTCTTCGGCCCGGGTCTGATCGTCGTACCCGATCTCGCCTACGCCCACCACTCCTTCCTTGCAGATAAAGCGCGGAAGCAGCTCCATGACCTGCTCGGCCAGGGGCTCGTTATTGGCTTCCTTGGAGTTCAGGCCGATGGTACAGTAGTGCCGGATGCCGAACTGGCTGGCCCGGAAGCGCTCCCAGCCCACGAGGTGCATGAAGTAATCTTTAAACGAGCCCAGGGTGGTGCGGGGCTGTCCCATCCAGAAGGCGGGCTCGATCACGGCCACGATGCCGGCCTGCGCCATGGCCTGATAGTCGTCCGTGGTGCGGGAGGTCATATGCACGTGGGGGTCCAGGATCATGCGAAGTTGATCGTTCATGGTGTTCATCTTTTGGGATGCGATTGAGCGTGTGCTTTTTGCTGATCCCACCAGTCCCGGGCCAGTGCGTCCCAGGTCTGCGCCGGGGGAAGGGGGCCTGCCTGGGCCTGTTCGCGCAGGAGGGCCTGCGCATCGGGATGGTCGGCCCTGCGGCAGAGCAGCGCGGCCGCCTGCCG
>JAJDFU010000085.1 GCA_020528935.1 Saprospiraceae bacterium
TTCATTCGTTTTTTTTTTTTTTTTTTTTCAAGCAGAGGCCGGCATATGAGGTCTAGTTCGGTCTCGTGGGCTCGGAGATGGGTATAAGGGACAGAGCCTGGGCAGGCGAAAACACCAGCGTGCAGGTGGTGTTGATCCCCAGCTCTGTGAGGGTGCTCAGGGCCTTTACGCCATCTACGATCATGGGAATTTTCACCACGATATTGGGGGCCAGATCGGCCAGGCGCCGTCCTTCCTCCACCATGTTCTCGTAGTCGGTGGCAATGACCTCGGCACTCACATCACCCTCAACGATCTCGGCAATAGCCTGATAGTGCTTGTAGATGTTATCCTGCCCGCTAATGCCCTCTTTGGCCATCAGGGAGGGATTGGTCGTCACTCCATCGAGTATACCCAACTCGTGCGCCTCGCGGATGTCGTCGAGGTTGGCCGTATCGATAAAAAATTTCATGGCGATGGTTTTGAAACTGGTGCCTAAAGATAGGAAGAATGAAAGGGTGGGGTCAAAAAAAATAAGGTGAGCAGACACATCGCACCGCTCAACCTGCCTACCCTTGCTCCGTTTCCGGCCTGGGGGGATTCAGCGGGAGCTGGTCGTGTGACGCCCACCGGAGAGCAAAGATACGTTCTTTTTTACGAGGGGCAAAGGGAGACTTCCAAATTGGCAGAAGGCGCGCTACGTTTCCCTGGGGATGACTTCGGTCTTTTCGCCAAAGTAGTGAACAAAGCGCTGCATATCCTGGGCCAGCTCTTTGTTTTGCGTGGCCCGAAAATAGGTGTCGGCCATGGAGCGGAGGGTATTGTAAAAAAGGCGATCCATTTCGATGACCTGCATGTCCACGGTCCACAGGTCGATCCGCAGGGTTTCCCGCTTTTCCTTGTCGAACAGGGACAGCAAAAAGGCCTTGCACTCCTGTGGCTCCGCCGCACCGGTGTGGTCTTCGGCTTCCCAGTCGATTTGTACGGGTACATTTTCCGCATTCAATCCCACGCGGATGCGGATCTCTTTAGTTGTCTTCACCTCACTCATGATCGTGGTCGTTCTTGTAATCGTTTGGAAATGGGTGCGGCCAGGGCTTCCAGTTCTTCATTGGGGCGGATAAAGAAACCGGGCTGGAGGAGCTGCGCGCTCCGCAGCATGGCCATGGCTACCGTTTCGGCCTCTATGGGCCGGTAGGGAGCCAGCCGGCCGCCACTCAGAAAATCGGCCCCTCGCAATACCCGGGCCGCCAGCGTCTCGCCCAGGCGCATCTCCGCGCGCTCCCCTTCCAGCACCGACGGCCTGAAAATATGAATGGCCCAAAACGGGAGTTCCCGCACCGCCTCCTCCAGCTCTCCCTTCACCTGGCTGTAAAAGAAGGGGGAATCCACATCGGCCCCTGCAGAGGAGACCAGCAAATATTGATGCGCATTTTCTTCGGCACTCAGGCGGGCCAGCTGGTAGGCGTAGGTGAAATCCACCCGGTAAAACGCCTCCTTGCTGCCGGCTTTGGCGCGGGTCGTACCCAGGCAGCTAAAGACATCATCGGCCTTGAACAGGCTTCGATATTCTTCCAGGCGCTCAAAATCGACGATCTCCTGCTCCAGTTTGGGATGGGTGAACTCCAGCTTGCGGCGCCCCAGGCTGCGCACCCGGGCGTAGTAGGCCGACCGGAGCAATTGCGTCACCAGGCTTTTGCCCACCAGACCGGTGGCACCAAACACGAGGGCCGTCTTTCTGCTTTGGGACAGTTCCATACATCAATCGGACAAAGGTAATCAACTGGACCTTACGTAAAACTCTCTTTCCAATGGCTTCGAAGCCTTTTTTGCCAGGCCGGTAACCAACAGCCTGATGGTGCGCTCTACCTGAATACTTGAACCCATACCCCCCTGTGGTATCCGTAATCAAACCCGAGGTTGGACCTGGCCGATTTCGGCAGTCAGGGCTCAAGCTCCCGGTAGCGGGTATAGGGACTTCAGCGTGCATTCCTGCCATCTATCTTCCGGAACCTGAGGTTTGGAGATTCAGCAATTCAGCGACTAGCTCGACCCCGACCTCACCTTAACCCGGATTATTCACGGATTACCGTGAATAATGACGATAAGTGGCGGAAAATTCGATGAATTTTCCGGGTTAAATCAATCAATTGTCCTGTACGACCAATCCGGGGTAATAGGTGCCTCCGATGCCACCCCAGATGCCCAGTCCGCCCTCGATATTGTTGTCGATCACGGTGTAATTGGAAAAGGGGCCCTGATTGGCCCGGTTGAATTCCAGGGTATTCCAGAAATCGAAATGTGCCTGATCGATGCTCATCCATTTGACCAGGACGGTATCACCCAGGCGGTAAAAGCCGAACGTACTCGGGTCGAAATCGGCCTGGGGCGGCTCGGCCTTGGGCAGGGGAACTTCCACTGGTTTGCCGTTGATGAGGCGGTCATCCACCACGGAGGCAAAGGGGCTGCGCAGGGGCTCGCTGTTGATCTGGGTCTGATAGCGGTAAAAATTTTGCTGACCGGCGGGTTCCTGGAAAAAAATGCGCAGTTCCCGAAGCGTGTCGCTCGGCTCGCCCGGGGTGGGGAAAAACCGCAGGGAATCCAGCCGAACCAGAGGCGGAATGGTGGTGGTGGCGGTGAGTCGTTGATCCTCGGCTTCCACTTCGAGCTCATAGGTTTTGCCCACTTCGCCAACCATCTGGAAAGACAGGTCCACATAGGCACAGAAATCGAAGCCCAGGTTGCCGAGATCCAGACCGAAGAGCTGTTCGGCCAGGGCAATCTGTTCGGGCGTGAGTTCGGACAGGCAGACTTCCTGCAGCACGACCTCCCTGTCGCCTTCCCGGACCCGTATGACGGCATCGCGCACGAAGATCTGCGAAAACTCCTCCGAATCGATTTCCTGGAAAAAGGGGACCGAACGCGTCAGGATAACAAAAGGAGGCGAGGGTTGATCTCCTCCCTCGATGTAGCCCTCTACCACCAGGCTGGGCGGGGTGTTCGGCACGTCGGGAATGAACTCTTCTTCACAGGCTAGCCCGCTGAAGGCCAGGATGAGGAGCAGTGGGAACCGTACGTTTTTCATAGGATGATTCAGCTTAGGCGATGGGCACGGACCCCGGGGATCGCCTTGAATTTGAGACGAATGGAGTTTCCGATAACCACCACATCCGAAAAGGCCATGAACAATGCGCCCCACATGGGATTGAGCAGGCCTACGGCAGCTATGGGTATCGCTACCACATTGTACGCAAAAGCCCAGAAAAGGTTTTGCTTGATCGTCAGAACAGTTTGTTTACTGAGGGCATAGGCCGTTTGCAGGTGATCCAGCCGGCCGTTGAGCAGAACGATCTGGGCGGACTGGATGGCCACTTCCGAAGCGTCGCTCAGGGACACCCCCACAGATGCGCGGGCCAGGCTGGCCGCATCGTTGATGCCGTCTCCTACCATGGCAGTAGGGGCCTCGGCACTCAACTTTTCGATCACCCGCAGCTTTTGGTCCGGTTTTTGCTCGGCATATACGCGATCGATGCCCAGCTCGCGGGCCACGGCTTCCGTTTTGGACTGGCGATCACCACTCAGGATGTAGGATTCGATGCCCTGTTCGCCCAGGTATTGGATCAGCGGCCGGGCCTGAGGTTTTAGCGCATCGGACAGCGAAAGAGTAGCCAGGGCCTGGTCGTTCTGCCAGAGGGTAACCTGAGCCTGTCCGCCTTCGCCGGATCGGGCCGAGCTGCCGATGCGGTAGCGGTTGCCTTCGGCATCGGTGGCCCTGAGGCCTTCGCCCTTCACTTCTTCCACCTTCAACTCGCCCAGGTCCACTCCGTTGAGCCGGCTTTCCATGGCCTTCATCAGAGATCGGGCAATGGGGTGTGAGGAGTGGCGCTCCAGTTGGTAGATGAGGGCGTGCACCCGCGCTTTGTCGGGCGTGTGGTAATCCAGGTTCACCAGCTGGAAAGCACCGGTGGTGAGGGTTCCCGTCTTGTCGAACACCATGCGCCGTATGCCGGCAAATTGTTCCAGGGTTTGGCCGCCCTTGACCAGTACGCCGTTGCGCGCCAGCCGCCCCACTCCGACCATTACTGCCGTCGGCGTGGCCAGTCCCATGGCACAGGGGCAGGAAATGACCAATACGGCAATGGCGTTCATCAGAGCCTGCTGAAACACCAGACCGAATGCAAAGTGCCCCAGCAGCAGGGTCAGCAAGGCAATGACCAGCACTACCGGAACAAAAACGGCACTGATTCGATCGGCCAGCCGCTGAATGGAAGGCTTGTCCTGCTGCGCGGTCTTGACCAGCTCGATCATCTGGCCCAATACGGCATCCTTGCCGATGGCCGTAACTTCCAGCTGAAGATTGCCCTGCAGCAACAGGGACCCGCCCACTACGCGTTCTCCTTCCGCCCTGGCCACCGGATCGCTTTCGCCCGTGAGCAGGCTTTCGTCCACCGTCCCGCTGCCGGAGCGGATGAGGCCATCTGCCGGCACCTTATCTCCTTCATTGACCTGGAGCATATAGCCGGGGCGGATCTCTTCGCGATCGACGCTTACGATCGTGCCCGAAGGCATAATCCGACGGGCACGCTGGGGCTGCAGTCCGGCCAGGTCCCGTATGGCGGTGGTTGTTTGCCGGACGGCCCGCTGTTCGAGCCAGTTCCCCAGCAAGACCAGGGTGATGATGGTCGCGCTCGTCTCGTAGAAAATGTAGTTCGGCTCTTCGGTCAGGGTGCCGATCAGGCTGTAAACAAAGGCCGCCGTACTGCCGATAAAAATGAGCACGTCCATATTGGGCACGCCGCCGCGCAGCGAACTCAGCGCGCTTCGCCCGAAGTGCAAAAAGCCGATGGTAAAGGGCGTGAGACAGACCAGCAGTTGTATCCAGGGGTTGTCCAGTACCGGAATGGGCAGACCGGCCACCATGAGCAGATGGTGCAAAAGAAGGGGCAGGGTGAAGACAGCACTCACCAGCAGCTTGCGCTCCAGGGTCCACCGGCTTTTAGCCGGCTCGTCCTCATTCACCACCTCGTAGCCCAGCTTGTCAATGCCTTGTTTGACCCCTTCGAGGGTCATGCCGGATGCTCCCAGGCGAAAGCGTACCTCCTTGGTGGAAAAGTTGACGTAAACGTCTTCCAATCCCTTTCGCTCCAGAAAACGGTTAATGCTGGCTGCACAGTTGTTGCAGTCCATCCCATCCACTTTCCACTCGATCAGCTCGTCGGCTTTGGTCGGCATTGATTCTCCTTTCTTAGCTTTGTGCGCAATGGAAAACTCCATTTCGAGATTCCAAACAAATGTAGCGGCATTTAACTTCAAACAATACCGGCTATACCATGAGTTTCATCATCAAAACACCTTTCATCATGAGAACGTACCCATTATTCCTGTTGTTGAGTCTGCTTGCGCTGGCCTGTGGCCCGGTAAGCGACACCAGTGAACAGGAAGCCGAAGCCGAAGCGGTGGAGCAGGAAGAGAACGCCATGCGGTACACCCTTACGCCCTTTACGGAATCGCAGGCCTATCCGGAGGCCAAAATGACCGGCATGGCCTTTGAGGATGGCGTATTCGATTTCGACTTTGAAAACTACGAACTGAAGATCCAAACCCCGGACGCCGACGCCAAGATGTGCGCCAACTCCGGCAAGGGCCAGCACATTCACCTCATCGTGGACGATCAGCCCTATGCCGCCAAATACGAGCCTTCTTTTGACTACGAGATCGAGGACGGCGAGCACCACATTCTGGCCTTCCTCTCGCGCTCCTACCACGAGAGCATCAAAAACGGACAGGCTTACCTGGCCAAAAAAGTGATGGTACAAGAGAACACCATTACCGAGTCGGAAGACATTACCGGTCCCATGTTGTTCTACAGCCGTCCGAAAGGCACCTACGTAGGCGAGAAGGAAACCCGCAGAGTCATGCTGGACTACTTTCTGGTAAATATCACGCCCGACATGGGCTACACCGTCAAAGCCGACATCAACGGAGAAGAACACCTGCTCGACACCTGGCAACCGTATTACATCGAAGGGCTGCCCATGGGCGAAAATACCATTACCCTTACCTTGCTCAATGCCGAAGGCGCGCCGGCCGACGTACCCCTCAATCCGGTAAGCCGCACCTTCACCCTGAAAGCCGACCCGGCGGAGCAGTAGGTTTTGCCCGGCCACGAAAAAAGCCCGATCCCTGGCCGGGAGCGGGCTTTTTTCGTTTTTGACCGGAGGCAAAGCCGCGGAGTAAGACCGGTTTTTTTCTGAAAATGCCTAGTTTCACCGGCAAACACCTGCATCCGAATGAAGAAAATACTGGTAGCTAACCGCGGCGAGATCGCCCTGCGGGTCATGCGCACCGCCCGCGAGATGGGCATCGAGACGGTAGCCGTCTATTCAGAAGCCGACCGCTATTCGCCCCATGTGCGCTTCGCCGATGAAGCTGTGCTTTTGGGGCCTCCTCCGTCCAATCAATCTTATCTCCGGGGCGAGCACATCATTGCCCTGGCCAACGAGCGCGGCGTGGACGGCATCCATCCCGGCTACGGCTTCCTCAGCGAGAACGCCGCCTTTTCCAAAGCAGTGGAGGATGCCGGTATGACCTTCATCGGCCCGGGCCCCAAAGCCATCGAAACCATGGGCAGCAAACTGGCGGCTAAAGAAGCCGTAGGCCAATACGACGTGCCTATGGTGCCCGGTATAGACGAGTCCATTGCCGATGTGCACAAAGCCTCGGCCGTTGCGGCTCAGATCGGTTATCCGGTGCTCATCAAAGCCTCGGCCGGCGGCGGCGGCAAGGGCATGCGGGTCGTGGAGCGCGAAGCCGACCTCAAAGAACAAATGGAGCGGGCAATCAGCGAAGCCACCTCCGCCTTCGGCGACGGTTCGGTCTTCATTGAAAAGTTTATTACCTCGCCCCGCCACATCGAGATCCAGGTCCTGGCCGACAAACACGACAACATCATTCATCTCTTTGAGCGGGAATGCAGCATACAGCGCCGCCACCAAAAGGTGGTGGAAGAGGCTCCCTCGGCCGTGCTCACCCCGGCGCTGCGCCAAAAAATGGGGCAGGCAGCGATCATGGTGGCCAAATCCTGCGGCTACGTAGGTGCGGGCACCGTCGAATTCCTGGTGGACGCCGACCTCAATTTCTACTTCCTGGAAATGAATACCCGCCTGCAGGTGGAACACCCCGTCACGGAATTCATCACCGGCGTGGACCTGGTGGAGCAACAGATCCGCATAGCCCGCGGCGAAAAGCTCGAACTCACACAGGAAGACCTCCAAATGAACGGCCACGCCATGGAACTGCGGGTGTATGCCGAAGACCCCTCCAACAACTTCCTGCCCAGTGTGGGCAGGCTGGAGCGCTATGTGCGCCCCGAAGGCCCCGGCATACGCCTGGACGACGGCTATGAGGCCGGCATGGACATCCCCATCTACTACGATCCCCTCATCTCCAAGCTGGTCACCTACGGCTCCAGCCGGGAGGCTGCCATACAGCGCATGCGAGAGGCCATATCGGCCTACGAAATTTCAGGAGTGGCCACCACCCTGCCCTTCGGCCGCTTCGTCATGGATCACCCCGCTTTTATCAGCGGTCACTTCGATACCGGCTTCGTCGGCAAGTTTTTTGACAAGCAAAAGCTGGAGGAGACGGAGCGGGAAAAGGCGGAACTGGCCGCCCAACTGGCTGTGCGCTTGTATCATGATCACCGGCATGCCCTGCGCGTTCCCGAGGTAAACGGCAAGGGCTGGCGGCAAAAGCGATGAGCGAGACCCGGAATTTCCGGATCACCCTTCCCGAAGGATCGGATCCTCGCCGCTGAAGAATAGGACAATCCGGATTGCCGTCAGGCAGGTTATCCTTTATACCGGCAAGAAAGTAGGGAGGGAATCCAAACCGTTTTGATAGCGGTACTGGCGCTTCAAGAATAAAAATGCCCTGGAAGAAAGGTCATTTTATCCTTGAAATCGCAATAAAACCGGATAAGATCAGGTGTGGAACGTCAGGATGCGAGCAGGGGTTCCCCACATGATTGCCGTTTCGGCCTCGACCTGCTGGATGGTCAGGTTGACCTTTTTGCCTTCTTCCTTGAGCTGTTCGGGGAAGTTTACCGGCAGCCATTCTTTGCCGTCGTCTCCGATGATCCCCCAAAAACCGCCCTCCAGGTTCTTGTGTACGACCCGTCCGGATATTTTGCGCTTTGCCATGGCAGGTATTTTTCCGCTAAGGTAGCGGGGATTTATCTTCCTCCATCATTTTTTCGATGGTGTGCTGGAATTGGCGGATCAACTCGTTCTGCTGGGCAACGGTCTGTTTGAGCTGCTGCACTTCATCCAGCAGATAGCGCTGCACGTTTTGCGGTGCAGGCAGGAACGGACTGATCTTGGAACGCACATGCCAAATCTCGCGCAGATCCGACAGTTGGAGGGGGAAGGGATCGTAAAAAGAGTTATCGGACAAAAGCTCGAGCCGGCCGCTTCCCGCTTCGATCTGCCGGACGCGCTTGACCAGCACATCGCCCTTCGTGACGAGCACATACACGTAGTGGTCCTTGAGGCTGTTTTGCCAGCTATCGGGCTCCACATAACTGCATATCACCTTATCCCCTTCGTAAAGGGTGGGCTCCATGCTGTCACCGGCCACGTCGAACGAGCGATGGGTGCCGCTTTTGTACTTGTAATCCGGCAGGGTATAAGACGGCAGTTCGTTGATGAATTCCGGGTTGCCCAGTTCGGACGCATAGCCCGCCTGGGCAGGTACCGGTACGTGAAGAATGCGCTCAGCCCCCTCGCCATCCGTCACAATGGAAAGAATGCGAAACTCCTCCGTACCGCTCTCACTCATAAACAGGGGCCCCTCGCCCGTACACAGGTAAATCGGATTCAACTTGTACGTCTCTACTGCTTTGCGCAGCAACTCAATGGTCACATCCCGCCTGCCTTTCAATATTTCGCTTAAACTTTGGGGTAAATAGTCCAGTGAAAGGGCAAACTGCCTGCTGGACCGGACGCGCTTCTCCTCTTTGAGTTTATTGTGGCACTTAATAAACCGCTGAGTGACAACGCTATTCATATCAATGAAAAATTTGCATCAAGGGTATTCTTCAAATGTAACAAATAATGATCAATCCACATCCTCTTTTCACAAAAAATGGACAGTGGCAGCGGCCTTTTTCGAGGAGCCGGCATGGGGGTTTTGGGGGCCTGCTGCATTCGTAAAGCCCGGATACTGGCCTGGGGAACGGCCGGGCCGGACGGCCATGCCCGGCTGTATTTTCACAGCGGTTTGGGGGAACTACGCTTCGGACAAGCTGGCTTCCAGGGCCTTGACGATGGCTATGAAATCCCCGGCTTTCAGGGAAGCCCCGCCAACCAGGCCGCCGTCCACATCCTCCTGTTGGAAGAGGTCCGCTGCGTTGGCGGGTTTTACGCTTCCGCCGTCGAGCCTCGTTGTCTGCTCGGCGAGTTCCTCTCCGTAGGCCTTTTTCACCAGTGAGCGGATGAACGAGTGCATATCCTGGGCCTGAGCCGGTGTGGCGGTCTTTCCCGTACCGATAGCCCAGACGGGTTCGTAGGCGATCGTGACCTGAGGCCACTGTTCGGAGGGTACGGCTGCGAACAAGCCCTGCTCGAGCTGGGCCTCCACAGTGGCCCGATGGTTGTCCGCTTCGCGCTCTTCCAGTTTTTCGCCGCAGCAAAATATCGGACAAAGTTGTTGCTCCAGGGCAGCCTGCACTTTCTTGCTCAGCAACTCGTCGTCCTCCCCAAAGTATTCGCGCCGCTCGCTGTGCCCCAGGATCACATACCGGGCCCCGGTGGAGCGCACCATAGCTGCCGAGACTTCGCCGGTATAAGCCCCGTGCGTTTCCTGATGGCAATTTTGAGCAGCTATATTCAGGTTGGAAACGCCGCGGGTCAGGTTGTCGGCGTTTCTGAGCTGAATGAATGGCGGTGCAAGCACCACCTGAACATCCGTAGGCTGCAATCCGTCGATGATCTGCAGAATGAGGTCGCGGCCTTCGGCATAATCCGTATTCATCTTCCAGTTTCCGGCCGCCATTCGTTGGCGAGAGCGCTGTGCCATGTAGTCCGATCGGGTTGTGGGTTCTAAAAAAAAACGACGTTGTACTGTGTGCAATCCGGTCCCAAAATAGGAAACTCGAACAAAACGACCGGGCGTTTGGCGCCTTTCGGCTTCGCCCCGCCTCGCCTTCGGGCCTCGATTATTCCTTTTGGTCCGGACGCCCCGTTTGCCAGGCATAACCCAGGCTGAGGTGGCCCCAGCACAAGCCGTTGCCGGCCCTGCTGAATCCCCGGCTGCTCAACGGGCGCCGGTCGGCCCGCTGATCCGCCTGGGATCCGGCTCTTTTCAACACCTCACCCCGCCCACCACAAGAGAGGGGTAGATCGCGGTCGAACGAGGCACAACAA
>JAJDFU010000162.1 GCA_020528935.1 Saprospiraceae bacterium
TGTTCCCACTGCGTAATTCGAGTAGAATTTCGTCTTCGGTCTTGGAGGCCTTGCACTTTATAAACGCCCCCTCAAACCGTTCAACCGTGATCGCACCAATAGGTCTGGTGTACAATAAGTACTCGTCCCCTACTTTCTTTATTGCCTTTAAAAAAACCTCCAGCGTGGAGCGTTTTTTAACACCTGACTTTTCGTTTCCTACCAGCAAAACGACCATGTCTTTATTCTCAGGCGATACATCGTAAATTTTAAACTCAACCGGAAAGTTATTAGTTATAAATTCATCGATGTATACCGGCACACGCAACAGGCATGTGTTTACCGCCCCGTCTATTGATTTACCCGCACAGCTGCTTACCTCGCCAACGGAGTTTAGAATAGTGCCGAGTATGTTAATTCCTGATCCGGCATGACCATCCTGGGTGAACACTTCCGAGGCCATGATCAGCCCTGTTTCCACATCAAAAGCCCGTAGAGTAAACATGACCTGGGAATAATAGATCTCGGAACCGTCGTCATTCCGTGCGGGAGCTGCTCCAATTTAATCACCAGGCCCAAAAACGATGATCTCCGCTCCAATCTGCTTGCCTTGTTGCACGACTTTCCCTTCCCGGTACTGGCTCTTCTTCTGCTCACTCAGCTCATAGCTGATTACTTCATCATACATGCGGTCGCGAACATCAAACCGTCCATTATTTGCAAATGCATTGGAAACCAGGTTGAAAACTCGGGAGGTGTATTGCTTATTGGCAGAACCTTGCATAAACGAAAAGGGGGCCAGTGCAACCACCGTTTTTTCTACCTGGGCAAATGAAGAAGTGGAAATCGAAGAACAAATCAAGAAAAATAGAGCGGTATACAGTATACTACGCATTTGAAAACGAGTTTTAGTTAAGAAAGTCCGAATCGCAAACCGGAATTGGGAAAAACGTGATAGCTACAAAGAAAGCTTACTTCCTGTCTATTGTTTCATTGCCCATTATGATGATGGCCTGGTTTAATATCTAAATCAGATAATCGTCCGTTATATGCCATTTCTGCCTCTAAGATAAAATTTAATATTTTAAAAGCCAGAAAAACCATTCATTTCCACCATTTGCTCAAGTGTAGTAACTCTCGAAGGACACTGTACAATCGCTCAGCCTCCCGGAGACTCAGTGTCTGCTGCCCGTCGGACAGGGCCCGCTCCGGCATGGGATGCATTTCCACAAGCAGACCGTCGGCCCCGGCCCTGGCGGCCGTCAGGGCCGGGGCACGAAGCGCCGGATGCCGATGCCGTGGGAAGGATCGGCAATGACCGGAAGGTAGGTCTGCTCCTTGAGTACGGCAATGGCATTGATATCGAAGGTGTTGCGATAAGCCGTTTCGTAGCTGCGGATACCGCGCTCGCAGAGTAAAATGCGCTCGTTGCCGTTGCCGAAAATGTACTCGGCGGCATGCAGGAGCTCATCCAGAGTGCCGCCGTCTTCCTCTTGCCTCGCAAACGGCGAAAGGCTTCCTGCGAAAAAGCGGCCGGACCGCTCCTGGCTGCTCAACGGGGCCGCACCGCCACCACTACCCCATGGCCAGGCACCCAGTACCCGTCTCCCGGGATACCTTCGCCTTCGTCCAGGATATCTTCGGGCGCCGGGCGGCCCGTATCGATGATGCGGCGCCAGGGTCCGGGCTCCTGCAGGCTGAAGTAGACCGATTCCCACCAGGCATTGATCATTACGTAAATATCCGCATCGTCCAGGCCGTGCCGGGGGTTTTGGCCACGCACGAAAAAGGCCAGGGTGCGGCTGTGGTGCGAACGGTCGACCTCACCATAGGTGCCGTACCAGCGCACGTCCTCCCGCCAGAACCGGCTGCGGCTGAGCGAGGGATGGGCCTTGCGGAAAGCGATCATGCGTTGAAAAAAGCGGTGGACCTCGCCGTATCTCCCCATCCTGTTCCAGTCCAGCCATACTCGCTCTGCGTCAATGTCGTAGGTATTGTCCAGGCCAAACTGCGTTTGGCAAAACTCATCGCCTGCCCGAAACATGGGCGTCCCGTTGGCCAGCAGCAGCAGGGCCGCGTAATTTTTTACGATCCGGATACGCTGCCGCAGAACTTCCGGCGGGACGTTTTCCTCCCCTTCCCAGCCCCAGTTCCACGAGCGGTTATCCCGGGCATGCTCGAAATGCCGGGCATAGGCCGTGCAGTCGTACAGGGTGTACCCGTCGTGCGAGGCCAGATAGTTGATGGACTGGAAGGCATGGTTGGCGTACTCGGGATGATCGGGGAAGAGGTCATCGCTGCCGTAGAGCCGCTGCATGAGGCGGTTGACCATACCCGCGTCGCCCCGCACGAAGGACTTGACCTCATCCCGGAAGCGATCGTTCCACTGGCGCCAGTGCAGCCCCGGGAAGCTGCGTCCCAGCAGGTAGACCTCCGGATCCCAGGGTTCGGCGATGAGCAGGCTGTCGCGCAGATCGGGATCGGTGGTGATCTCGTGAAAGATCGGGGGGTCGTGGAAATTGAGGGAGCCGTCGGAATTTCGGGCAAAGATGGAAGCGATGTCGAAGCGGAAACCGTCCACGTGCATTTCCTTCACCCAGTACTTCAGGCTTTCCATGATGAGGTGGCGTACCTGCTTGTTGGCACAGTGCATGGTATTGCCCGTACCCGTAGTATTCATGAAATACTGCCGCCCGTCCGGCGCCTCAAACACCATGTAATAGGTGCTGTTGTCGATGCCCTTGAAGGAATAGTTGGGTCCCTGATCATTGCCCTCGGTGGTGTGGTTGTACACCACATCCAGGATGACCGCAATGCCCGCCTTGTGCAGCTCGCGCACCATGGTCTTGAATTCGACGATCGCATCGTCGTAGGAGCGCTGGCTGGAGTAGCCGTGGTGGGGCGCAAAGAAGTTGAGGGTCATATACCCCCAGGCACTGCCTTCCTGGGGATCCCACTGGTGTACGGGCATGAGCTCCACCGCCGTAACGCCCAGCTCCAGCAGATAGGGGATCTTATCGATGATCCCCTGAAAGGTGCCGCGGTCGGATTCGGCCACGCCCGAATTGGGGTTGCGCGTAAACTGCCGAACGTGCATCTCGTAAATGATCAGGTCGTACTCGGGATGCACGTGCTGATCGCCCTCCCAATCGAAAGCGGTGAGCCTGGGCAGCACGCCCAGCGGTGCCTTTCCGGCATTGGATCCCGGCCCCAACGAGGCCAGCCGATCGTAGTCCGGCGGAAAGAACACTGCCGTGGCAAAGGGGTCGAGCAACACCTTTTCCGGGTCGAAGAGGTGGTATTCGTAGCCGCCCTCCGGCTCCGGGCCATCCACGCGGTAGGCGTAGTAGGCCACGCCCTCCAGTTCGGAACGCTTGCGCCGGCAATGCCAGATGCGCTGGGATTTGTGCCGGTAGGGATCCAGGAAAACGGTGTGGAGCGGGTTCTTCAGATCCGATTCGCCGTACAGCAGCAATTCGACCTGATCCGCGTGCTTGGAGTACAGGGCGAAGTTGTAGGCATCTTCGGCTTCTACATAGGTTACGCCCTGCGGGTACGCGGCGCCTTCCAGAGACTCCCCGGAAACCATAGGCGGGGTGGCTTGGTGTTCGACCGTCAAGATACGGGGTACGGTCTGCCTCCCAAAACGGCAGTCCGCACCGCAAACCTTCCCGCGCAATCCCCCCCTACACTCCCGCCCGCAGGGCCAAAACAACCCACACGCCCCCGCTA
>JAJDFU010000313.1:0-3793 GCA_020528935.1 Saprospiraceae bacterium
CCCCGTGGCGCTTGCGTTTGCGGCCCTAAAATCCGGTCGCCCAGCCGGGGTCATGCTTTGGGCAGCAGATGTGCCACAGGACTGACCGCGGCGGTGGGAGCCGTGTGACGGGCCGCAAAGACAGGGGCCATCGGCTCCTGTTGGGCGGATAGCCCGGCGGTTTTCCCAAGCCCCATCGGCTCGGGCTTGGCTTTCGTCTATTGCATTTGATTTTCCCCAGGGTTTCCTCCATTTTCCGGTAAAAGAATTACCCATGCAAGCACATGAAATAGACTACAAGATCCACGGAGAAGAGATGCAGTTCGTCGAGATCGAACTGGATCCCTACGAAACGGTGGTTGCTGAATCCGGTGCCTTTATGATGATGGATCCGGACATTGAGCTGACTACCCTATTCGGCGACGGCAGCCACAAGGACGAATCGGGCGGCATCTGGGGCAAGGTGCTTTCGGCCGGCAAGCGGCTGCTCACGGGCGAGAGCCTGTTTATGACCGCCTTCACGCACGGGGGTACCGGGAAAAAGCGCGTTTCCTTTGCTTCGCCTTATCCCGGAAAGATCATCCCCGTTCCGCTCACGGAGTACGAGGGCAAGATCATCTGTCAGAAAGACGCATTCCTCTGTGCGGCCAAGGGAGCGGAGATCGGCATTGAGTTCAGCCGCCGCCTGGGCCGCGGTTTCTTCGGCGGCGAGGGCTTCATCATGCAGAAGATCGAGGGCGACGGCTACGCCTTCATGCATGCCGGCGGCAATGTGATCGAGCGGCGCCTGGAGTTGGGCGAAGTACTGCGCGTGGATACCGGCTGCCTGGTGGGCTTCACCCGGCATGTGGACTACGACATCGAGATGATCCGCGGCATCCGGAATGTATTCTTCGGTGGCGAAGGGCTGTTCTATGCCCGCCTGGAGGGCCCCGGGACGGTGTGGATCCAATCCCTGCCGTTCAGCCGCCTGGCCGACCGGGTGCTGCGGGCATCCAGTCACTATGCCGGCAAGAAAAAAGGCGAAGGAAGTGTTCTCGGCGGCCTGGGCGATATCGTGATGGGCGACAACTGGTGATCAGCGCTTGCCGCCCCGCTGTTTGCGCTTGAGCGATTCTTCTTCGTAAGCACGCTGGGCTTCGGAAAGGGTAGTCCTGATTTCTTCCAGTGCGGGTTTTGCCGAATCCGGTATGATTTCTTCCCGCTCGAATACGGCGATATCCTTCAGGAAGACGTCGCGATAAAAAGGCAGGTTTCGGGATGCGTCGTAGGGCTTGTCCATGTACTCCATATACATGGCTTTTCCCCGTTCAAACTCGCCCTGGAAAAGGAGAGCAGGCGCCAGGTTGGTGTACAAAAAGCGGAGGTCGGGGTCGAGTTCTTCGCCTCGCCGGATCGCTTTTTCCGCCCCTTCGAAGTCTCGGGTGAGCAGCCTGTACCACCCCAGGCTGTTGTACGTTTTAGCCAAGGTTTTTTCCAGGGTTTGGTTTTTCGGGTTGGCAGCGAGAAGTTTTTCGCCTATGCGGGCGATCCGGCTGTAGCCCAGTGCGCGATCCGCGGGTTCGGTTTTTGGGGTTACCCATTCGTTTTTGTTGAAATAGGAGAAGAACACCTGAAGCTCCGTAGTATCTTCCACCAGAAAGAGCTCGTCAAAGGTCTGCTCGGTCATATCGGGATCGAGCTGAAAGAGTTTGATCTTATCCTGTGGGCGGGCCTCTTTTTTGGATGCCCGCTTAATGGTCTTCCGCGCTTGCTCTTCTTGTTTGTTTTGCTCGAAATAACTGATCAGTGCCCGCTGGCCGGCAATGTCGGCGGTATCGCGCAATTGCTTTAATTCTCTTCGGCTCAATCGCAGCTCCGGCACTTCGGCCAACAGTTCGGCCGGGGTGAATTCTGCAACGTAAAGGCGACTGAAGGATTTCCAGCTGTGCCAGACCTGCAAAACGCCTTGGTGGCTAAACGTATAAATGGTATCGCCACTGCTGGAAAATCCTACGGCGATGACCTGATCGTGGGCGTTAAACACTTGCAGTTGGCTTCCGTTGCGGTCCCACAGGCGGGCCGAACGATCGGCCGAGCCGGTAAGCACATAGCGGCCGTCGGGCGAAAAAGCGACGGCTTGGATCACATTTTGATGCCCCCGCAATTCTATGGGGTCGTCCATTTTGCCGAACGGCCTCCCACCGGGCTTTTCCAGGGGCAGCAACAGCCCGAGGTGGCTGGAGTCGAGGCCTATGAACAGATGTTCTCCATCGGGTGAATAGGCCAGGGACTGCACGCGATCGTCGAAGCCCTGGCGAATTTCGTCCGCAACCTTTGACGAATCCTCCTGGAGGGAAAGGATGGTATAGGTAGGGCTTTCATACGAGGTCTTGTCATTGGTGCCCACGGCTATATCGTAGCTTCCGTCCGGGCGGGTAGGCGACACGGCCAGCGCATACACTTTGCCCGGCTGCATGTAGGAGCCCAGGAGTTCACCGGATCTGCTCCAGCGTTTGACGTAACGATCGGCAGAGCCCGTGAGCAGATCGCCTTCGGGCGTAAAAGCTACGCTCTGTACATCATCTGTGTGCCCGCGAAGGCGGAGGGTGTCTTGATTGGAAAAGTCATACAGCACGGCGTCTCCGCCCGCCAGCCCGAGCAGGAGCCGGCGGCCGTCCGGGGAAAAGGCCGAGCTGAGGGCGCGCTTTTTCACCGGCACGGAGGTCGATTCGGCCGCTGTTTCGGTAGTAAGCAGCCATTTTGAGTTTCCCGAAACATCGGCCACCACTATTTTTCGGGCCGAAGAGGAAAAGCCGGCATTGCTCACCATTGACCAAGAGAGGGGCTGCTCGCGCACGAGAAAGGAGGTGTAGTACCACAGCTTGGCCGTCTGGTCGCCCGAAACCGAGAGAAAGCCATTTGGAGTACCCGGAAGGAAATCCAGGGCAAAAATGGTTTGTTTGTGCCCGAAGAAGGTCTTGAGCAAATAGCCGTCCAGGTCCCAGATCTTGATGGTATTGTCGGCGCAGCCGGTGAGCACGTTTTGGCTGTCCTCGGAAAACGCCACGGCAAAGACCTCGTTGGTGTGGCCGGTAAAGGAGCGGATGCGTTCACCGGTTTCGCTGTCCAGCAGCAAGGCCGTGTTGTTGGAGGTGGCGGCTAAGATGAAGGCGCCATTCGGGGAGTAAACCGCTTCATAGACCGGGCCTTCACCCAGAAAGATCGGCGGACCCAGGGGCTGGCTGTCGTAGCTCCATCGGCGGATCGTCCCGTCGCGGCTGGCTGTAACGTATTCCGAACCGTCCGGGTGAAAAGCCACCGAAAAGATGGAAGCCCCGTGAGCTGTTATGCTTTTGGTCGGGGTTCCGTTCACCCAGGTGATCACTCTTCCTGACTTGTCGGCAGAAAGGAAGAAAAGCCCGCCGGGGGCAAAGGCCAGGGAGCTTACTTCATCCTGGTGCCCCGGCCATTCTTCCAGCAGGTTGCCGTTGAAGTCCCATTTGCGGAGCAGGCCGTCGTAAGCCGCGGTCAGTATATACTCTTCCTGCGGCGAGAAGGCCACGGCGGAAACCGGATTGTTGGCATTGCCCGGGCGGAGCGGATGGGTGAAGGTCGCCAGCTGACGGCCGTCCAACGCCCAGAGCATAGCGGTGCGGTCATTGGAACCCGTGAGGAAGCGATCGCCCGCGGCGGACAAGGCCAGGTCGTTGACATGGGCCTGATGACCGTTGGAGTGGGGCTTGTCAAAACCTTTATTTTTGCAGTTGATACGAAGGGCAAGGGCGGCGCGCCCGGCGGGGTTGAGCGGTTACCGGCCTTGGTGGAAGGGTTA
>JAJDFU010000313.1:3803-10399 GCA_020528935.1 Saprospiraceae bacterium
ATTTCCCTTGTTGTCGGGGGGTTGGGGGTTGTGTAAGAGGGCCCGGGCCAAGTCCAAGCCCCTGGCCGACACGGCCAGGTCGTTGGTCTGGGCCTGATGACCTTTGTAGTTGCGCTTGTAAAACCCTTTCTTTTTGTCGTTGATCAGTACGGACAGGGCGGCCGCCCCGGTGGGGTTGAGGCTGTCCCGGCCTTTGTTGAAGGTGTACAGTACATGCTCCACGACGCGCGTGCCGAGAGTGGGGTCGGAATTGACTTGTTTCAGCGCGCGCGCGACGTTGAAATTGGCCCGGTCGTTGGCCTCCGCTTCGGTTTTGAGCTTGAAGGTAAGAAAGGCGGTAACGACAGCGATCAGGGCCAGTACGAACATGGCCAGTGCCCAGAAGAGCGCATTGCGCCGTTTGCGGCGCATGGCCGCCATTTCAGCTTCGCGCTCCCGGCGCTCGCGCTCGCGCTTGGCCCGGATCTCCTCGATGCGGCGCTGGCGCTTGGCGCGCAACACGGGGGTTACCAGGGTGTCGTGGCTCAGCTCGTAGATGTAGCCGCCCCGCCGGCTGGGGAGGGCGCGCAGCAGATGCATCTGGACCAGGCGCTCCAGCAGCTGATCGGATATGGGATATTGGCGCTGGATCTGCCCCTTGTACAGGCTCAGCCGCCGCCGCTCACCTTCCAGTACCAATTCGTCCTCGATAAGCGTGCGAACCAATTGCCGTTCTTTGGGATCTTCTATGGTCTGGAGCTTGTCGTTGTAGTAGTTCAGCAGCAGGTCTTCGGGCTTTTTCAGGTCGGAGGCCTTGATGATCCTTCGGCCCTCTTTGGCGACGACCTCGTCTTCCAGGTATTCGCACAGGATCTGCAGCTGAAAGGACTCGATGGGGTCCTTGCCGTCGTTGCTCAGGTAATTGAGCATGAGCTCCACGGCCTCATCCTCGTAGTCGAATACGGGGGTCTGAAACTGGCCTTCTTTCTGATAGGCCGGCAGCAGGATCGCATCTTCGGCCTGGGGAATGCCCAGCGCCTGGAGTTCGTACTCCGCCTGGTGGATGGTGGGCAGGTAGTCCTTGAGCTGGCTGAGCAGACTGTGTTTGTCGCTGCGTATGGCGACCAGTACGTGCAGGCGGAAAGGCTGATCCAGGAGGGTGAGCTCTTCCTGGGTGAGAAAGTTGGGGTTGCGGTCAAAGCCTTTGCGCCGCTCGTCGCGGAAGCGCTGTGGCATTTTCACATACAGGGCCTCGGCCAGCAGGTTGCCGAACTCGTCCACCTCGCTCTTGTCGAAGGCGAACAACTCTTCGAATTGGTCGAAGATGAGCAGAAAGTCTCCGTGCTCCGGATCGCGGAGTTGCCGGCTCTTGAGATGGTACCAGAGGCTGCGCTCGCCCTCGGGCTTGATCTTGTCGAGTATGGGCGAGGTGCTTTGAATGTGATCGATTACGATGTCCACGGGGTTCAGGCCGGGAGCGTCCTCGACGGCATGGGAGCCAAAGCGAATGGGAAAGGCGGTAAACTCGCCGTCGCGCAGCAGCTGGGGAATGAGGCCGGCATTGATCAGCGAACTCTTGCCCAGGCCCGACTTGGCGTGCAGCACCACCAGTTGCTCGAGGCGCAGCTTTCGGGCCAGGGCCTTTACGTCCTCGCTGCGGCCAAAGAAAATGTGGGCCTCGTCGGTGGAGAACGGCTGGGCTCCGGGATAGCGATGCTGCGGCATGAATCTATTGCTTTTCGGCTTCCTGGATCAGCTCCAGCAGGCTGCTCTGGATCTGATTGGCTTGCACGTCCAGTTCGTTGCCGTACAAGATACCCTGGTTTTTCTTTCGCTCGTACCGGCGATGACGGCCCGATATGCCAATGGCCTCATCTTCCAGATCGGTGCCCCGGGTGAGGTCCACGAATTGTTCTATGGCGACGCCCAGCTTGCCCTCGGCCAGAAAGTTCTTGATCTGGGTCCAGCGATCGGTATCCTGCTCGGTGCGCAAGATGCCGTCCTCTTCCGCATATTGGTAGAGTTTGTGGATGAACTCCGGAATGTTGTTGCTTACGAAGTTGATGGTAAACTGCTCGGTGCAAAACGTCTTCACCTCGTCCGTAAGCGACTGATTGGCCGCATAGCGGATGAAATCCTCGCTGTGGCGGTGGATCTCCAGCTCGCGCAGCAAGAGCTGCATGTACCATTTGTCGAAGGGCACGCCCAGAAAAATAAAACAGTTGAGCTCGCGCTGGACCAGGGCATTCTTGAGCTTTTCCGGCATGCTGCGGCGGGCGAAGATGGATTTGAAGTAGTCGTACAGGTCATTGTGGGTGAGTACCAGCGACTCTTCGTCATCTATGCAGCCAAAGAGGTTGTACACCAGCGGCAGCTGTACCGTTGGGTCCTTGATCTCCGAAGGACCGCGCGCCTTGCGATAGTAGTCGAACTGGTACTGAAAATTGAGCCGGTCGAAGGCTTTGTTCAGCAGCTTGCCCGGCGATACCGACAGCATGACGTGAAAGGGAATGCGGGCCAGCTCGATGAGTTCCTGGCCCGGCTCCTGCCGTTTGTGAAAATCGTAAATGCGCTCGCAGGTGAAAGAGCGGCCACCGCCTACATTGAACAGGAAAAAGTCGTCGTCGGCATAGTATTTCTGGATGTAGCGATTATGGGCTACATCCAATTCCTCCAGCAGAACCTGGTGGAGTGGCTTGCTGTGGTCGGGCGTGCGAAAAGCCTCCGGACCTACCACCAGAATGGCCCGCTGCTTGCGGATCTTGCCTACGATGGCTTCCCAGCTGATCTCCATAGTGGTTCCTGAGGCCATACCTTAAAAGCAATGGTAAAAATCAAATCATCAAGATAGCAAATCTCTGACCGACGAACTCGGGCAGGTTTGTCCTCGATTAGGGAACGGCAGGTTTCGGGGGTAAAGCGGTAGTTTTTGCGGGTGTTTAGTGCCGCGATTTCCTTAATTTTGCAGCTCAATTCCTTTGTCCTATGGCCACCCCGCGCACCGTAGCGTTTTACACCCTGGGTTGCAAGCTCAACTACTCGGAAACCTCTGCCATCGGCAGGCGCTTCGAGCAGGCCGGCTATGGGGTGACGGACTTCCGGCAGCCGGCGGATATCTACGTGATCAACACCTGCTCGGTCACCGATTTTGCCGATCGCAAATGCCGGCAGGTGGTGCGCAAGGCCCTGCGGCGAAACCCCGATGCCAAGGTGGTGGTCATCGGCTGCTACGCCCAGCTCAAGCCGCAGGAGATCGCGGACATTCCCGGCGTAGACCTGGTGCTTGGCGCCGCCGAAAAATTCCGGGTGCTCGATTACGTGGAGGATCTCAGCAAAGCCCCCGGCAAGGGGCTGGTGGAAGCCGGCGCGGTGCGGCAGGCCAGTACTTTCGTCGACGCCTTCTCCTTCGGCGATCGCACCCGCTCCTTTCTCAAGGTACAGGATGGCTGCAACTACAAGTGCACCTTTTGCACCATCCCGCAGGCCCGGGGGGGCAGCCGCAGCGATACGGTGCCGCACGTGCTGGAAAATGCCCGGCACATCGCCGGGCTGGGCGTGAAGGAGATCGTGCTCACCGGCGTCAACATCGGCGACTTTGGCAACGGCACGGAGGTGATCGAGGGTAGCCGCCCCCAAAAGGAAGCCCTCTTCATCGATCTCATTGGCGCGCTGGATGAAGTAAAGGGCATTGAGCGTTTTCGCATCTCCAGCATCGAGCCCAATCTGTGCACCGATGCGATCATCGAATTCGTGGCCGCTTCCCGCCGCTTTGTGCCCCATTTTCACATGCCCCTGCAGAGCGGCAACAACAAGCAACTGGCTCAAATGCGCCGTCGCTACCGCCGCGAGCTCTACGCAGAACGCGTGGCGAAGATCAAAGCCCTCATGCCCCACGCCTGCATCGGCCTGGATGTGATCGTGGGCTTCCCCGGCGAGACGGAAGCCGACTTCCTGGAAAGCTACCGCTTCATCCGGGAGCTGGACGTGAGCTACCTGCACGTATTCACCTACAGCGAACGACCCAATACCCCGGCTGCCGAAATGGAAGGGGCCGTGCCCATGCACCTCCGCCGCGAGCGCAACCGCATGCTCACCATCCTCAGCGACAAAAAGAAACGGGCCTTCTATGCAGCACATCAAGGCCAGGAGCGCAAAGTGCTCTTCGAGCACAGCCGGGAAGCCGGCCGCATGAGCGGATTCACGGACAATTACATCAAGATCGATGCCCCGCTGAAGCCCGGGCTGATCAATACCATTCAGCCGGTGCGGCTTGGGGCGCTTCGCCCGGACGGGGTGATGGAAAGCGAGATGGCCGTAGGAGCCTAACGCACAGCCGGTGCATGCGACGCACCGCCATGCTCAACCCTCAATAACGGCGGAGAGGCCCCGCTCGATCAAAGCGTCCTTTTTGGGCTTGAGCTCTTCCCGAGGGGCTGTTTTGACCGTGGCCTTTCCTTTGAAATGAATGATAAGGGAGAGTTGCTCGGCCTGTTCGTGGGTGTGGTCCAGCACCTCCATAAAGCACTTGATCACCCAATCAAACGTATTGACGTCATCATTGTAAACCACCAAACGGGATTCCAGGTCCACATCGATGGATTCCTCTTCGATGACCACTTCTTCCACTTCCTCCACGGGTCCGTACCTGAGCATTGGGTTGGGCTTTGGGCCCTCGTACGCAGCGATTTAACCCGGAAAATTCACCGAATTTTCCGCCCGGAGGGCTGACGAATTGCAAAATTATATAAATCAAATAGTTACGAATAATACAGTTCAATTCTTACTGTTATTATCCGTACCCCAATTGGGGCACACCAAATGTTGCAATGGTCCGGGACGAAGACCCTGACATAAGTGGTTGAAAACAAGCGTGTTTTCAGCCACTTATCGGCATTATTCACGGTAATGCGTGAATAATACGGGTTAATTCGCTGAGGACAAGGCACTTTTTACATCGGCAAAGTTAGGCAGATCCCCGGCATTGTCCAAGACCTCGGCGTAGCGGACCGTGCCGCTGCCGTCCACTACAAAAGCGGCGCGCTTGGAGACGCCCTTCATGCCCATGACGAAATCGTCGTACAGCGCGCCGTATGCCCGGGACACGTCTTTGTTGAAATCGGACAACAAGGGAAAGTTCAGGTTTTGTTCGGCCTTGAATTTTTCGAGGGTAAAAGGCGAATCCACAGAAATGGCCAGCACCTGTGCATTCAGATCGCGATAGCTGGAGAAGTCGTCGCGGATGGTACACAGCTCGGTGGTACACACGCTGGTGAAGGCCAGCGGGAAGAACAGCAGAACTACGTTCTGGCCCTGAAAATCACCGAGGGCAACTTCTTTCTTTTCGTCGGAAATGAGGGTAAAGGCGGGCGCTTTGTCGCCAACTTGAACAGCCATGGCGGGTTCGTTTTAAGGGTTTGAGGATGTATTTCATGGAAAGAACGCCTTCGGCCCTGCTGGGTTCATGTCCCTGCGGAAAAAGCCATCCTGCCTTGGAAATATGATGCCCTGCGGTCTACCTTTGGTGGTTCCGGATTATGCGGATGGGGGCACGGGTATAACGGGCGGCCGGGTGCGTGAGATTTCCCACATCCCAAGGGCTCACCCCTCTCCCCTTCGCTGGAAATGCTCATTGCCCGGAGGAGCTGCTCGTTCTCAAAAAAACCTAATGGACTCCCATGGCTGATGCTGCCGAACGCCGCGCCTATCTGGAACTGCACACCGCAGTGTTTCTCTTCGGCTTTACGGCCATCCTGGGCGACCTCCTCCAGCTGTCGGCCTTGCTCATCGTGTGGTGGCGGGTGCTGCTCACCAGCATCAGCCTGTTGTTCCTGATCCGGCTGGGGCGCATACTGCGAGATCTCCCCCCGCGCACCATCCTGGTGTTCATGGGCATAGGCGTGATCGTGGCGGTTCACTGGCTCACGTTCTACGGAGCCATCAAGCTCAGCAATGCCTCCATTTGCCTGGTAGCTATGGCGACCACTTCCTTTTTCACTTCTTTTCTGGAGCCGCTCATTTTGCGGCAGCGGGTGAAGGGGTACGAGATCCTGCTGGGGCTGCTCATCGTTCCCGGCATGGTACTCATCGTGAACACGACCGACCTTTCCCTGATGACCGGCTTGTGGGTAGGCCTGCTATCGGCATTCCTGGCCAGCCTCTTTGCCACCCTCAACAAGAAGTATATCAGCCGCTCGGACGAGCTGAGCATTACCTTTCTGGAGCTCGGCAGTGCCTGGTTGTTCCTCAGCCTGGTGATTCCCGTATACGGGTTGTGGACGGCAGAGCCCACCGAAATCTGGCCGCCCCGGTGGCAGGATTGGATGTACCTGATCGTGCTATCCCTGCTGTGCACCACTTTTGCTTATGTTCTGGCCCTGCGCGCTTTGCGCCACCTTTCGGCTTTTGCCTCAAACCTGACCGTCAACCTGGAACCGGTGTACGGAATCATCTTGGCATGGCTGATCCTAAACGAGCACGAAGAACTCTCCGCGGGATTTTACCTGGGGGTAGGGATCATTTTGCTGGCCGTATTCAGCCATCCTTTCCTGAAAAAAAGGTTTAGTAATACCGTTTAAAAAATAAAAAGTCGCAAGCTATTTTATTTTTTAAGCGCGTAT
>JAJDFU010000101.1 GCA_020528935.1 Saprospiraceae bacterium
CTGCCCAACAGCACGCAGACGGGCCGCCTGCTCATCACCGGCCAGTTCGAAGGCGAATTCCAAAACCCCTTCGGCCTGGGCGAGCGCCTCTATGCCCGCTTCGAGCAGCTGCGGCCCCAAACCCAGGAACTGCAGCTGGCTTTCAGCCTGCCCTATATCCTGGAGCTGCCCTTCGGCCTGGATGTTTCCCTCGACCTGTACAAGCGCGATACCAACTACCTCGACCTCCACGCCCTGGTGGGCGTGCAATACCTGTTTGAAGGGGGCGATTACCTGGAGGCCTTCTGGAATCTGCGCTCCTCCCGGCTCCTCAGCGTGGACGAAGCCCTGCTGGACCAACTCGAAACCCTGCCCGACACCCTCGACTACAGCACCAATACCTACGGCCTGAAATACGTGATCAACGAGCTGGACTACCGCTTCAATCCGCGCCGCGGCTGGGCCATGCACCTGCAGGGCGGCGCCGGCATCAAGACCATCCGCCGCAACAGCGAGATCGAAAGCTCCGAACTGGGTCCGCTGTACGACAGCATCGACTTGCGCAGCATCCAGTTCCGCTTCCTCATCGCGGGTGAATACTTCGTTCCCCTATTCAAGCGCAGCACCTTGAAGACCGGCATCCAAAGCGGCTTTATCGTTTCGGATACCCCCATTTTCGCCAACGAGCAGTTTCGCATCGGGGGCACCCGCATCCTGCGCGGCTTTGACGAGCAGCTCATCTTCGCCAGCCAGTACGTGGTGGGCACCCTGGAATACCGCCTGCTCATCGGCACCAACTCCTACCTGTTCACCTTCCTGGACTACGCCTGGACCCGCAACCGGACCCCCCGGGTAGACGTAGCGGATACGCCCCTGGGCTTCGGCGGGGGACTCTCCTTCGAAACCAGGGCCGGCGTTTTCGGCCTCAGCGTAGCCTACGGCCGCCAACAGGCTGCGCCCATTGACTTCAGTGCCCCAAAAGTGCATTTCGGCTACGTCAATCTATTCTGATGCGCGCCCGCCAGGCGGTTACTTTCCGCTGCGCAGCATGGCCTTTCTCAAGCGCATGGCGCCCTTCAACCAGGCCGGCAGGGTATTCTTTTCCAGCAGGTGATACGTCTCCTGTACGCTGCCGAAAGAGCGAAAGAAATAAGCGATGGACGGAATGGCCGACCCCTCGAAGTCGAGCAGCAGGTTCTGACCGGCGTAGCGTTCGATGAGGCCGTCCAGCAGTACGTGCATAGAGTGCAGTTTCCAGCCCAGGCTGGTGGTCGTGCCGAAGAGGTAGATGATGCGGCCGTGGCTGTGCAGGAAAAAACCGGGGGCGCCCAGTTCCCCGCTCCGGTCACAGGTTCGGTAAAGGCGGCCGAAGCCCCGAGCCAGGTCAGCCCGCATGTGCTGCTCCAGTATGGCGTATTCTTCCGCCGTGGTGCCCGTTTTGTGGCCGGTATTTTGCCGGAAAAGGGCGACCAGTTCTTCCGGAGCCAGGCCGCCGGCAGCCCATTCGTGTTGGGGCCGGTCCTTGCGAAGTTCCCGGCGCAGGCTTTTGCCATAAGCCGAAAACAGCTCCGCATAGGGGCGGTTCAGATCCAGAATGAGGTTCGGGCGGGGGGTAATATGCCAGCCCTTGAGGGCTGGGAGCGAGCAGGCGGCATTGAGGTGGATGCGCAGGCGGCGATAAGCGGCCGGTATGGCGCCGAACAGGGCATCTACCCGATGCCGGTCCAGCGGATGGCGGCTCATGGGCCCCAGCTGCTGGCTGATCATGGGGTTGTAGGACTGCCGGAAGCCGAGCAGGCGGCGATCCCAGGGCAGAGGGAAAACCGAATCATAGTCCCCTTCCACCAGGGCATCCCAGCCCGGAGCCACTACATCCAGGTGCCAGCTGTAGGCGTAGGGCAGGCCGTTGACCGCTTCGGCCACGCAGCGATCCCAGGCCACTTTGTCCACCTCCGCATGCGAAAGATACCGGATGGCCATGTTCAGCGCTTTTGAGCCAGGAGCAGGCCATCGCGTACGGGAAGAAGGACCTGCTCCACGCGCTCGTCTTCGGCCACGAAGGTATTAAAGGCTCGTATGCTTTCCGCATCGGCATCGGCTGGCGGCTCGAGCACCTTGCCGCTCCAGAGCACGTTGTCGGCCAGGATCAGTCCGCCGGAGCGCAGCCTGGGCAGTGCGAGTTCGTAGTGGCGGCGGTAGTCCTGCTTGCCGGCATCCAGAAAGGCGAGATCGAAAGGCCCCTCCAGAGCTGGAATAACACCGGCGGCATCGCCGAGGTGCAGCACGATCTGCTGCTCGCGGCCGGCCAGGCGGACGTACTTGCGAATGAGATACTCCAGCTCGGGATTCACTTCGATGGTATGCAGCCGGCCGGACGGCGGGAGGCCTTCCGCCATACAAAGGGCCGAGTAGCCGGTGAAGGTACCCACCTCCAGGATGCGCTGCGGCCGCAACATCCGGCTGAGCATGCGCAGGAACTGCCCCTGCAGCGGGCCGCTGAGCATCTGCGGCGCCAGGGTCTTGAGGTGGGTTTCGCGCTCCAGCTGATACAGCAGATCACCGGGCGGCGTACTGTGGGCCTCGCAATAGTCGTTCAGTCGATGAAAGTACTCCATGATTTCCCGCGCAAAACTAGCTCAATTCAACGGGATGGGCCGTTTTTCCCATTTCCGGTGCGCCAGTCAGATTTCTTATCTTTCTACAAACTTTTTCGCCGCGTGGATTTTGCGACACTTAAAGAGCTGGTAGCCCAAAGCCGGTTGCAGGAGGCCGCCCGCCTGCTGGCCGGAGGCCTGGCCGATACGCCCCGCCTCCATGCTGCGGCCATACAGCTGCAGGAGCGACTGAGCCGCCTGGAAGGGCAAGAACGCAAGGGCATCGTCAGCCCGGCCGAAGCCTCCCTGGAGCGCAATCGCATCAGCGATGCCCTGCTGCAACTGGGCGCCCAGCTGGATATCCCCGCTGCGGAGCGCATAGTGCCCGAGGCCCGGAAGGAGAATACCGGCCCCGGAAGCAGAACCACCTGGCTCCGGGTGGGCAGCACAGCCGTCGTCCTCTTACTGCTCGTCCTGGCCGGCTTCAGCTACTGGCAGCGCAACCGGCCCTTTGATCTGCGCGCCTACGTCTATGGCCCGCAGGGCGAAAGCCAGCCCGTCAGCGAAGGCTTGATCAAACTGCAGATGGGCGCCTACATGGCCGACGGACTGTGGGAAGGAAAGCCCGGGCAGGTTCTCTTCCCGGATATCCCCGCTCGCTTCCGCCGGGATTCCATTCACCTCTTTCCGCTGGGCATGCCGCAGTTTCAGAAAGACACGCAGCGGGGTTACACCTATGCCGACGCACCCATCCGGCTGCAATTAAAAGCCGCCGCCACCCACTGGCGGGGGCTGGTGCGGGATGCCGACGGAATGCCGCTCGCCGGTGCCCTGGTCATCGCAGACGGCGAATACCGGACCCGCACCGACTCGCTGGGGCACTTTCAGCTGCTGATCGGCAGGCCCGAAGGCAGTCGCGTGCAGGTGCGCGTGCGGGTAAAGGGCGAGGAGCGCTACAACAAGCAAAAGGTACTCTCCAACAGCACGGCGGCCGAACTGATCCTCAACCCCCTCTGATATGCGATATGTATTGCTCCTTGCGGCCCTGCTGTTGTGTTGCGGACTCCCGGCCCAGCCCGGCGAGCCCGTCCCGTTTCGGGGGCGGGTCGTGCACCTGGAGACCAATCGCCCAC
>JAJDFU010000236.1 GCA_020528935.1 Saprospiraceae bacterium
CTGTCAAAGATGTTGCCTTAGTGTCGGGGGGGCGGAGGTGTGTATAAGATACAGGGCCCATCCCGACAAATGCGCGTGCGCCACTTCGTCCGAAGGGGTGAAGGGGCAAGTCGGGTACGGCCTGGGTTCGCTGCCCCTGGGTATGGAAAACGGCGCCCCCTTCGAGACGGACCTGAGCAACGTCCGGTACTTTCGCAAGCGGGGCTTCAGCTACATCACGCTCACCCACGCCAAGGACAACCAGATCTGCGATTCTTCCTACGACACCACCGCTACCTGGAACGGCCTGAGCCCTTTCGGGCGGGAGGTGGTAGCGGAGATGAACCGCGTCGGGATCATGGTGGATATCTCGCACGTGTCTGACCGTGCGTTCTGGGAGGTCATGGAGCTGACCGAGGTGCCGGTGATCGCCTCCCACTCCAGCTGCCGGAAGTTCACGCCGGGCTTCGAACGAAACATGAGCGACGACATGATCAAGGCCCTCGGAAAAAACGGCGGGGTGATGCAGATCAACTTCGGCTCCAACTTCCTGGACGGCAAGATCCGGACCTACCGGGACGAAAAGAGGAAAGAGCTTCGAGCGCTCCTGGCCGAAAAGGGCCTTACGGACAGCGATCCGGCCGCCAGGCCGGTCATCGAGGCCTTTCGGGAAGCGAATCCCCGCCTGTACTCCGATGTCGAAATGGTAGCCGATCACATCGACCACGTCGTCCAGTTAGCCGGTATCGATCACGTCGGGTTCGGATCCGATTTCGATGGGGTCGGCGACACCTTGCCGGCCGGACTGAAGGACGTGGCGCAATATCCCAATCTGATCTGCGAACTGCTCAAGCGGGGCTATACCGAAGAGGATATTGCCAAGATCTGTTACCGCAATGTATTCCGGGTCTGGAACGAGGTCATCCAGCTGGCCGAACGATAGCCCCATTGCGCAAAAGGATTTTCCGCTGCATCTATTTTGAAAATGGTATCGTTTTATTTGTGTCCTTATCCGGTAGGCGGATAAGAGCCGGAAGGATGATTTCAACCAACCTAAAACCTAATAGGCATGAATTACCACAATCTGGGAAATACCGGACTCCTCGTCTCTGAAATCTGCTTTGGCGCCATGACCTTTGGCGGTCGCGGCAGGTGGACAGCCATCGGGCAGCAGCCCCTGGACGAAGCTCAGGCCCTGCTCAAGATCTGCCTGGATGCGGGGATCAACTTTTTCGACAATGCCAACGCCTACAGCGAGGGCCTGGCCGAGGAGATCATGGGCGAGGCCTTTCAGAACCTGGGCACTTCTCCCTACGAAGCGGTGGTCGCCACCAAACTGCGCATCCGCATGGGGAAAGGCGCCAATCAGGTCGGGCTTTCCCGGGCCCACATTCACGAATCGGTACACGACAGCCTGCGCCGCCTGAAGCGCGAGCACATCGACCTGCTGTACATCCATGGCGTTGACCACCTCACGCCCCTGGAAGAGACCCTGCGCGGACTGGAAGACATGGTGCGCAGCGGCAAGGTGCGTTATCTGGGCATCTGCAATCATCCGGCCTGGATGGTAGCCAAGGCCAACGGCATAGCCGACAAGCACGGCTGGACGAAGTTTGTCGCCCTGCAATACTACTACTCGCTGGCCGGGCGAGACATCGAGCACACCATCCTCCCGCTGGCCCGCTCCGAAGAGTTGGCCGTACTGCCCTGGAGCCCGTTGGCCGGCGGCTTTCTGAGCGGAAAGTACGACCGAAACACACCTAAAGCCGGCGACAGCCGCCGGGATGACTTCGATTTTCCGCCCGTCGATCGCGAACAAGCCTACGACATCATCGATGCGATGAAGGAGATCGCCGGGCGGCACGGGGTGTCCGTCGCTCAGGTGGCCCTGCGTTGGGTCATGGACCAGCCCGGGGTTACCAGCACCATCATCGGGGCCAAGAACGAGCAGCAACTCAACGACAACATTGCCGCTACCCAGCTGAGCTTAACGGAAGAAGATCGGGAACGCCTGAATGAAGCGAGTGCCATTCGCAAACCCTACCCGCAGTGGATGGTGGATTTTCAGGGAGCGGACCGCTTCCCGGAAAGCGATGGCTTCTAAGTGCAATACCGGGGGGGTGCCGTGTGCGTTTGAGTTGGAGCGGTTGATTGCATACGGGAGCACTCCTTCAGTACTTTTGAGATTGCATTTATACGGTTTTGGTGCCTTGCCTGGGACAAAAATAGCCTCGCCCCATTCGTTGAGCGGCCTGCTTGACCGAGTGCTAGCCGCGATCGCCCTCAAGCAACTGACTTCTTTTTTTGGCTTGGTTTAAGCGGTAATTGAACGAAACGACCACCCGCTGGCTGCGCCGCCACTGGAATTCGGACTCGGCCTGCAGCTCGGGCAGGTCGATAATCGAGCGGCGTATGCGGGTGTTGAAAATATCCCGTCCGGTGAGGGTAATGGTGCCCTTGCCGTCGAATACGTCCATGGAAGCTGCCAGGTCGAAGTTGGAAATGGACAGTCGCCGGCCCTGCGTATTGCGCTCCGGCGCGATGTAGTTGTAGGACGCCTGGAACTGGAAGCGCTTGCCTACATCCACGCGGGTATTGATGCGTCCTCGCCAGGTGTAGGTATCGGCCGAGTAATCTACGCCCTCGAACTCGCCGTTCGTGATGGCCCGGAAAAAATTGACGTCGCTGTTGAGCGTCCACCAGTCGGTGAGGTCGTAGGAGAAGTTGAGCTCCAGGCCGAAGGAATTGCGCGTAGACAGGTTGACCGGATAGCGGATGGAGGTGCCGTCCTCGCCGGGCAGGGTGATGCGCTCGATCACGCCCGTGGTGCGGCGGTAGTATATGTTGCCCAGGAACGATCCGTTCTGAAAATAGTGGAGGTAGCCCGATTCCAGCACATTGGTGAACTCCGGCTGCAGATTGGGATTGCCGATGTTGTTGTTGCGCGGGTCGTTGAAGTTGGAAAAGGGCAGCAGCCGGCGAAAGTAGGGGCGGCTGATGCGGCGGCTGTAACTGAACTGCAGTTGGTCCTTTTCCGAAAAGGAATAGGAGACCGAGGCCGAAGGAAAAAGGCTGAGATAATCCTGGTTGTTGACGACCTCCGATTTGAGCAAGGCTGCCGTGATGTCGGACAGCTCCGCGCGCAGACCGGCCTGAATACTGAGGGGGCCGAACTCATGCGCCCCGATCACATAGGCAGCGTAGATGTTTTCGGTGAACTTCAGCTCGTCGTCGAAATCGCCTACCGGTATGAATTCGCCATTATCGGCTTGTTCTTCCACCAGGAAGTCGTTGTTGACGGTGCGCATGCCCAGGCGTACCCCCGTTTCAAATTTGCTGTTCTCCCCGAGGGGGTGAACGTAATCGGTCTGAAAGAGAAAGTTGCGCTCGTCCTCGGTATTGCGCGAACGCTGTATGAGCGGCGGCTCGCCGTCGGTGGTGGTCTGAACGTAGTCGGCCAGTTCCGTATCGTCGTCCAGGATGTATTTCACATCCACGGTCAGTTCCCGGTCGGGATGCTCGCGAAAGGTGCGCTTGTAGAGCAGGGAGGACTCGAAGTTGTGTTCTTTCTCCAGCTCCGCAACATCTCGAACCGTGGTGTTGAGCAATTCTTCATTTTGGGTGAAGTCGCGGTACGTCACCAGCGCGTCGTTGTTGTCGCGGCCCAGCCGGTAGAGCACGACTCCGCCGCCATTGTTCTACTCGGTGTAGAG
>JAJDFU010000135.1 GCA_020528935.1 Saprospiraceae bacterium
TCCTTTCATCCCTGCGTTCCACAGCTTTTCTACCTTGTCCACGCTTCGGGTTACGCCCACCACCACACCGCCCAGGTGGTTTACGATCGGAGTGATGGCCACACCCAGGGCAGAAGCGCCAGGGCGTACGAGCACCCTGGGGTGCTTCACCTGATCCATACGCAGCGCTTCGATCACACATCCGCGGGCAGTGAGGTAGGTTTCGGGCAGGGAGGCCAGCGTCGTCCAATCCAGGTGGGTCTGCAGGGGAAAGACGTTCGATACCGGTACCACGGTTTTTTCGGCATAGGATCCGTTGTACCGGCGACCCATGCCTCCCATGGCAGCAGCCACGGTCTGACCGGTGGTGAGCTCGCCGCCCGGGCAATCCAGGACGGTGCCCACGCATTCTATACCGATCACTTTGGGAAAAGGCACCGCATCACCCGATCCGCCCATGCGGGTCACGGCCTCGGCCCGGTTGAGGCCAAATGCCCGGATATCGATCAGAACCTGGCCGGGCTCAGCCCTGGGATCGGGGATGTCCTCCAGTTCCAGAACCTCCGGTCCGCCCGGCTCGTGTACTACGTATGCTTTCATGGTTTCTAGTAATAGGCCTCGAACCAACCCTGCGCAACAGGTATCGGAGCCGGGCTTTTCGCGATTACACGGACCTTATTCGGGCTCTACGCGGTCAATAATAGGCAATCCAGGTCTTTTTCCTGCCATTCAGACCGGGTTCTATCCGTTTATCCTATTGCAATTAACAATCTGTTTACTTCTCCTTGATCAGACCGGCCCTGGAAAAATAAAAGCCGGATGGGCCAACCCGATGCCTTTCCCGGCCTGTTACCATTGCACACTGCTTTACCCAAACGTATGCTGCACACCTCCTTCATCGAACTCGACCAGGAAGCCCTGAACTGCAACATCCGCTTCCTGAAAAGCCTGATCCCCGACACGACCCGCTTCTCCATGGTCGTGAAGGCCAACGCCTACGGCCACGGCATCGAAGACCTGCTGCCCCTCATCGAGGGCTGCGGGGTCGATCACTTTTCGGTATTCAGCGTGGCAGAGGCCATGCGCGTGCAGGACGTCATGCGGAACCAGAACGAGGTGATGATCATGGGCTTCATCGACGACGATTACCTGGACTGGGCCATAGCTGAAGAGGTTTCCTTTTTCGTGTTCACCATGGAGCGCCTGAAGGCAACCCTGGCCCGGGCAAAGGCGCTGGACAAGGCCGCCCGCATCCATCTGGAGTTGGAGACCGGCATGCACCGCACGGGCTTTTGTGAAGATCAGTTGGACGAGATCGTGCAATTGCTGCAGTCGAATCCGGAGTTCCTCCGTCTTGAAGGGCTTTGCACTCACTATGCCGGCGCAGAGGATTTCGGGATCCAGGACCGGATCGAGGAGCAGATCGCCACCTTTAATCGCCTGTGCAGCGAACTGGGCCGCCGCGGGCTTCACCCCACCTATCGCCACTCGGCTTGCTCGGCCGCCCTGTTCAACTATCCGGAAACCGTCATGGACATGGTGCGCATCGGCATTTCGTCCTACGGCTTCTGGCCCAATGAGGAAACCCGCAGGAGCTACCTGCGCGAGCACCAGCTGCGGGAGGACCCGCTCAAGCGCATCCTGAGCTGGAAAAGCAAAGTGCTGAGCGTCAATCGAGTACCTGAAGGCAAATACGTGAGCTACGGCCAGGCCTACCTCACCACCCGCCCCAGCAAGATCGCCACCGTTCCGGTGGGCTACGGCTACGGTTTCAGCCGCGACCTCAGCAACAACGGCCACGTGCTCATCGGCGGACAGCGAGCGCCCATCGTCGGCTACGTGAACATGAACATGGTAGTGGTGGACGTGACCGAGATTCCCGGGGTGGCCGTTCACGATGAGGTCGTCCTCATCGGCCGGCAGGGCGATCAGGTCATGACGGTGCGCTCCTTCAGCGACATGAACAACAGCATGAACTACGAGCTGCTCACCCGGCTGCCGGGGCACATCCCCAAGATGCCCCTTCCCATGGCGGCACCGGTGCAGGTATAAGCCAAAGAAAGCCGCGCTATTCCTGCTGTTCGGCAGGTTGGGGCCGGAGTTCCGCCTCGGGTTGGATGCCGCGGTCCATCACGGTGGCCGCCACCAGGTCGCCCGTGACGTTGAGCGAGGAGCGGAACAGCTCCAGGATGCGGTCGATGCCGATGAGCAGGGTGAGGCCCTCCAGCGGAATGCCCACACTTACCAGCACCGAAGAAAGAATGATAATGCCTACGCCTGGCGTAGCCGGCGTGCCAATGGAAGCACCTACAGCAGTGGTCACGATGGCCAGCTGGGAGGCGATGGAGAGGTCGATGCCGTACAGTTGCGCGATAAATATGGTCGCCAATCCCTGGTATAGGGCCGAGGCATCCATATTCACCGTGGCGCCGATGGGGATGATGAAGCGGGCCGTGCTGGAGCGGATGCCGAGTTGCTGCTCGGCCGTCTGTATCGTCACGGGCAGGGTGGCCGCGGAAGAGTTGGTAGAAAAGGCCATGAGCATCGGCTGGCGGATCTTCCGGAGGAAGGTCAGGGGATTGCGGCGCCCCAGGGCCCAGGCGATGAACAGGTAAAACAACAGCAGAACGACAAAGCCGGCCAGGACGGTGAGTACGTATATGCCCAGGCTCTGCAACACTTCCAGGCCCGTCTGCAGGGTCACTTTGGCGATGAGGCCGAAGACGGCCAGGGGCACCATGAGCATCACCCAGCGCACGATGGTCATACACACCTCCTCCAGCGAGCCCAGGAAGTCGAGCATGGGTTTGGCCGTGCGGGCCGGCATGGAGATCAGGGCCAGTCCGAAGGCCAGGGCAAAAATGACCACCTGCAGCATCTCCGAATTGCTCATGGCGCTCAGCGGATTGTTGGGCAGCAGGTTGACCAGGTTCTGGGGGAATTGTTCGATGGAAAAGCCCTCCTGTACGGATACCGTATCGGGCAGGGCTTCGGCATCCGCTTGCAGGCTCTCCCGGATGGAGGCGTCCACGTAGCTGCCAGGCTGCACCAGTTGACCCACCGACACGCCGATGAAGACCGCCACGGTGGTGGTGAGCAGAAAATAAATGGCCAGCCGGAAGCCCGTTTTTTGGAGCTGCTCCACATTTTCGTTGGCGGCGATGCCGCGCACTACCGAGGAAAAAACCAGCGGCACGATGATCATCTGGATGATGCCCAGGAAAAAATAACCCGGCAGGGCGATCCACTCGCCGATGATCCCGGCAGTATCGGCGGGGAGCAGGCCTACGGTAGGCCCCAGCAGCACGCCTACGCCTATGCCCAGCCCCATGGCGATGAGGATCTGCAGCCACAATCGGCTCTTGATCAGCTCCTGCAACTGGTCGGCCAGGTGCAGGAGGCTGCGCGGATGGATCTGCTCCAGCGACTGAAAGAACGGCCTTTTGTCGGCCATACCTGAAAGCGGTTTCTTCCAAAATAGTCAATCGGGCAGCAAAGACCAATCGAATGATGGGAAAAAGCACGAAGGACTCCAACCCGCCGGCGGAGCCCTTCTCGAAGGACGGCATCCTGCCTACCTGCGTTGTCCATTGCGTTTTCGTCGGTTCTCAGGCGGTGATTTTGAGCCAGAACAAGGCGCAAAAGCGACCTTGCCAATCACTAGAAGCCATCTCAAAAATGTTTTTGATGGCGAAAATGAGAGATTTTGGTA
>JAJDFU010000603.1 GCA_020528935.1 Saprospiraceae bacterium
CGTGCCCGTATTTTTGTTTCCCCCTGTGGCGAAGTGGGCTGGGCCAGGGTCTGGGGAAATAGTACAAACTCGCACAGGAGGGCGTACTGGGCAATACCCATGCCCTCAACTCCCGTGTCGAATGGAAATTGCGCAATTACGACCGGGCGCGCACATCGGCCCTCCTGGCCAAGAGCCAGTTTGAAACCATGGACCTTTCCTTTCCCCGGGATGAGGCCCTGATGTCTGCTCTGGACGACCTCATTTCCATCGACGAAGCCAATGCGGCCCGCAGCGACCTGAGCGCCAGCATCGACAACTGGCTGGAGCGCCCTACCCCCGATTCGCTGGAGGGCAAACAACTGTACCAGGAACTGCTCTCCCTGTATTTTACAAAAATTGACGGCGCCAGCCCCCAAAGCATTAGTTCGGCCATCAGGCACCTGGATGAGGTGCGCCAGGAGGCAGACAGCCGCGGCGATATCCAGTTGTATCTCCTGCAATCCCAGTTGGCCGGCCTGAAAACCTGGACATCTACCCTGCGGGATGCCGATCGACTGATACGCACCCTGAACTTTCGGGGGGCGGAGGCCGCCTGGCGAGAGGTGGCCGAGAACAAATACCTCCAAACCCGCGATTCCTATCTGGATCAGTTGGAGCAGCTTCTTCCCGCCGGCGAACAGCAACTGTTGTCGTTCTGGCGGCGCATTTTGAACTGAGGTCCGGCCGCAGCAGCCCGATATCCACCGCTACTCAAAGCCCGGGAAAAAAGCATCCGGCAAATGGCGAAGACGAGGCTCACCGCCCGGTGGCCAAAGGATGGAGATGATGTCGAACCGGATCTCGCACTCCCAGGATGTGGTTTCCAGGTAGGCAATGGCCGCCTGTACGAGGCGCTCCTGCTGGCGGGGCGACACAAACTCCTCCGGCTGCCCGAAAGCAGTCGTCGTCCGCGTTTTTACTTCCACGAAGATGAGCTGTTTGCCATCGGTGGCGATGATGTCGACCTCCGCCTTGCTGTAGCGCCAGTTGGTGGCCAGCAGCTCGTAGCCGTGCTGCTGCAAATATTGCCGGGCCAGCGTTTCGCCCATCGCACCGGTTTGCTGGGAATCGGCCATAGACAGCTGGATGAATGCATTGGAAAAATAGAAAGATAATACGGTTTTGAGGATAATACCGGTTTTAACGTGAGCCCGGGGTTGAGCTCGTTGCTAAATGGCTGCATGGCAAAACCTGCCGTTGGAGTGCGGGAGGCCGCACCCGCAGTCAGAGTCGATCCGGTCCTTCCGCCCTTTTACCTAAATTTCATGGTCAATACAGGTTAACGGCAGATGGTTATAAAGACATGTTTTACCCGCTACCTGCTACCAGGGGGTTGGGCCCTGACTGGCGAAATCGGCCATGTCCCAGCTCACTTGGTTTTATCGTTGAAACCGGATAATGAATACGACCTTCTATTTTTTTGAACGGTATAAGGATAAAAAAAGCCCCCCTCCATAGTTCCGGAGAGAGGCCATCCCAAAAACCGATTTAAGTATACACTTCAAAGCGGTTCTTGTGAATCACATACAATCCAATCGCCTTATGTAATTGCCCAAATAAAGCCGTCTTAGCGGCCCACAACGCCATATAATCAAGGGAGAGCAGTCCCTGCAGAACGCAGAGCTGGAAAAGGATTATAATTTGTTGTGTGCCAGACGAAAAACAGTAACCAAACCGCAGACGAGTCACCTACCCGATGCCGGTTGTCAAGCTGAAAAAGAATTGGGGTAAACCAAATACAGGAGGGGCGTAAATCTTACGTCCATGGGCTCGTTGGGTTATAATTTGTTTTCCGTACCTATACAAAGGTAGGACAAAAGCCTGTTTTGCACATACCCTGTTTGGGGTATTTTGATCCAAAAAGCCTCTCTCCACAGCGGGAGAGAGGCCCAGTCAAAACCTGTTGCTAAAGGACTAAACGCAACACTTATCTTCGGTTATAGGATTTCGGCCCCTTGGGCTTGGGTTGGAATCGAAAGGCCAGGGTAATCTCGTGCGAGCCGGCGTTGTATTGGCTGAATTGGTCGAAGAGAAAATCGTAGCTGTAATACAGGTCAAAAAAGGAAATGCTCGTGCCGATCAACAGGCTCATAGTGCCGGTGGTGCGGTAAGACAATCCGGCCTGAAACTGGCGATCAAAAAAGCCGGCCAGGACGTTGAAATCCACTTCAAAGGGCGCATTCCGGACCTGGTGAACCAGCAGGCTGGGGGTGAGTTCTATGCCGCCGTCATCCAGCAAGAAGCGATATCCGCCGAAGAGAGTAAAGTACTGCAGCGGCCCGCCGGCGCCCCCTTCCACAGCAATATTGTCCAGGCGGTTTTGCACCAGGTTGACGACGCTGATGCCGGCGAAGGCATTTTCGCCGAAGGTGGCATAGGCCCCCACAGAAGCGTCGAAAAACCAACGTCCGTTCATGTAATCATCCAGGACGTCGTCGCCCAGATCGAAGCCGCTGTCGTCCATGATGGAGTTATCCAGGCGCCATTGCTGGATATCTGTGCTGAAGCCAACGCCCAGCTTCACATTGTCGCCCAGCTTGAAGCGAAAGGCGTATTGCAGCTGTACGCGAAAGCGATTGAGCTGCGCGGCATTGTCCGACATGATCAGGGCCCCCAGACCGAAGGTGTTTCCGATGGGGCCGTTGTAGGACAGGGCGTAGGTTTTGGGAAATTCGGAAAAGCCGGTCTGGTGGGCCCGCACATGGCCAAACAGCTGATATTCGTCCTGAAAGCCGGCTACGGCCGGGTTGATGAGTATGGGGTTGACGAGGTAGTGCGAAAAAATCGCTTCGTCCTGTGCCTGGAGCACCTGTAGGGTACTCAGCCACAGTGCCGGAAGGATCAGGGGGTAGAGCAATCGCTTCATGTCGAAAATCGGTTTTGGAATGGTTCGTGGGATTAAAAATGGGATTTATCACCGTACGATCGTGAGGGATCCGCGGGCTTCCTTTTCTTCTCCGCTGCCGTCGTCGTAGCGGAATACGAAATAATAGGCGCCCGAAGGCAGGTCGCCGCCGTTCGCTGCAGTACCTTCCCAGTCGTTGGCGTAGTTTTCTGCCTCAAATACGAGCTGCCCCCAACGATTGAAAACCTCCAGGCGGTTGCTCAGGGTGGATTCCACGCAATTGATCAGGAATTCGTCGTTCAGACCGTCACCATCCGGGGTGATCGCTTTGCGTCCTGCTGCAAAGCATTCGATATTGCCGTCGTTGACCAGGGCGCAAAGCGGATCGGCCGAGCCCGGAGGATCGGGAAAGCGACATCCTCTGGCATCTTCCACAGAGCGTACGCAGTACTCGCCGGGCGACAGGTTGTTGCGCGCGGGCTCACCCGCCATTTCGTCCAGCCAGTTGACGAAATAGGGCGGTGTGCCCCCCTGAATGATCGCCTCTACCCGTCCGTCGTTGCCGTTATCAGTAGGCACGGTTTCCAGAGCCACGATCTGAATGGGAGCCGGCTGGCTTATCTCGTAGGTCTCGCTATACACGCAGTTGTTCCCGTCGGTTACCGATACGGTGTACGTACCCGGAAAGAGGAATCGAACGCGAGGCGTCGTACCAGACGGGCTCGTACGCCAGGGTCAGGGTGAGGCCACCACACCCCACCAGGGTGGCAACACCCCCTGCCGGTCATTTTCACAATGGCAGGCCACCACACCCACAAGGGGGG
>JAJDFU010000325.1 GCA_020528935.1 Saprospiraceae bacterium
CGGGTCGCCCCCCAGGCAATTTCCCCCTTAAACAACAGAATGACGTTTGCGCCGATCTCCATCACCGAATTCATAGCGTGGGTATTGATTACCGTCGTAATAGCCTGGTCGCGGGTGATATCCGGAATGAGTTCGTCAATGACGAGGGCCGGCTTGGGGTCCAGGCCGGAATTGGGCTCATCACAGAACAGGTAGCGAGGCTCCAGCACAATAGATCGGGCGATACCCACTCGCTTTTGCATACCGCCACTTACTTCGGAGGGGTATCTGTCGTTCACCCCGCTGAGGTTCACCCTATCCAGGCAGAAATTGACCCGGTCCTTCTTTTCTTTACTGGTCTGATTGGTGAACATATCCAGGGGAAAGCGGATATTCTCCTCGACGGTCATGGAATCGAACAGGGCGGAGCCCTGAAAAAGCATGCCCACCTGCATGCGCAGTTCGCGCAGCTCCTTCTTGTTGAGGCGGTTGAGGTGAATGTCATCATACCAGACATCGCCGCTCGTGGGTTGAAGCAGTCCGACCAGCAATTTGAGAAGAACCGTCTTCCCTGCTCCGCTTCGTCCGATGATGAGGTTGGTTTTGCCTCGCAAGAATTCGGTGGTGATACCTTTCAAAACTTCGGTATCTCCAAACGACTTGTATAGTTCATTTGTCCGGATCATAATCTTAGCTCAGCCGGTAAGCACAATGGCAATCAGGTAATCACTCAGAAGAATCAGAATATCGCTGTACACGACAGCATTGGTACTGGCTTGCCCCAGCTCTATGCTCCCGCCCCGCACATAATAGCCCTGATAACAGGACACGGTAGTGAGGAGGAAAGCGAAAACGATGGCCTTGACGAACATCATCACCACGTTGAAGGGCTCAAAAAAGGAGCGTAATCCCTGCACGTATTCGGCATCCGACAGGGCGCCGGTGGGCACCGAAGCCACATAACCGCCGATGATGCTGATAAAAGCCGCCAGGGCCACCAGCAGCGGGATCATGATGAGGGCGGCGATCAGCTTGGGCATGATGAGGTAAGCTGCCGTATTCACGCCCATGATCTCCATGGCGTCGATGTGCTCTTTTTGCCGCATGCCGCCGATCTCCGAAGCCATATTGGAGCCCACCTTGCCCGCCAATACCAGGCAGGTGATCGTCGGGGCCAGCTCGATGATGGTACTGTCGCGCACGATGTAGCCAATGTAATACAGGGGCACCAGGGTGCCGTCGAGCTGATAGGAAAACTGAACGGCCGTCACCGCACCGATAAATACCGAAATGAGGCCCACAATAGGCAGAGAGCCCACGCCGATGTCGTTCATCTGGCGCATGGTTTCCTTGTAGTACATGGACCACTTTTCCGGCCGGCTGAGGGCAGTGCCCATCATAATGAGGTAGCGACCGAAGTGGTGGAGAATGCGTAAATTCATAGGCCATTGAGCGCAGACATACGCGTCCGGCGCGCTTTGCAAAGGTAAAAATCCTAAACAAGCTCCAGTCCGAATTCGTTGTCCTGTCCGAGCCAACAAACGAAGAACATGAAAATTCTCATCACGGGTGCCAGTCGGGGTATCGGCAGAGCTACAGCCCTGGCATTAGCCCGGGACGGCCATCAGGTTATCGCCCTGGCCCGCACCCGGGAGGCCTTAACATCCCTGGCCGGGGAAGCGGAAGGCCCCCACCCCGTCCGGACGCTGCCCATGGATCTGCAACAGCCGGATGAGAACGCCCTGCACACGGCCCTGGCCGAACTGGGCGGTCTGGACATCCTCATCAACAATGCCGGACGATTGATCAACAGGCCATTTCTGGAGCTCACCGATGCCGACTGGCAAGCCCAATGGGACGTCAATGTATTGGCTGTGGTGCGGCTCTTGCGCCTGGTATATCCCTTCCTGGCCGAAAGCCCCTCCGCCCACGTTCTGAACGTAAGCAGCATGGGCGGTTTCCAGGGCAGTGCGAAGTTTCCCGGCCTGGCAGCATACAGCACGACCAAGGGTGCCCTCAGTATGCTCACCGAGTGCCTGGCAGAAGAGTGGGCAGAACAAGGCATCGCGGTGAATGCCCTGGCCCTGGGCGCTGTGCAGACGGAAATGCTGGCCGAGGCCTTTCCGGGTGTGAAAGCCCCGCTTACCAGCGAAGAGATGGCGGAATTCTTTGCTTTTTTCGCCATTCGCGGCCAGCAGTTTTTCAACGGCAAGGTGCTGCCGGTTTCCAGTTCGACCCCCTAAACCCGCATCGCCATGGCACCTACCGAGTCCGGATTCGTTCCCTACCAGCCTCTCGGTTTTACACCGGAAGAAACCCGCGAGCGGGCCCGGAAATTCTATCAGTTGCTGAACCGCCGGCGCAGCATCCGGCATTTTTCGGACCAGCCCGTTGACCGCGAGGTGATCGAGCAACTCCTACTCACTGCAGCTTCCGCACCCTCCGGTGCCCACAAGCAACCCTGGACCTTCTGTGCCGTACAGGATCCCGGGCTGAAACAACGCATCCGCCGGGCGGCCGAGGAGGAGGAGTACCGCAGTTACCACGGTCGCATGAGTGCCGAGTGGCTCAGCGACCTGGCTCCCCTGGGCACCGATTGGAAAAAGCCCTTCCTCGAGACGGCACCCTGGCTCATCGTGCTCTTCAAAAAGGCTTACGATCCCCTGCCCGATGGCGGACGGGCTAAAAATTACTACGTCAACGAGTCCGTGGGCATTGCAGCCGGTTTCCTCATCGCGGCCATTCACCAGGCCGGTCTGGTGACCCTCACCCACACACCCAGCCCCATGAACTTCCTGCAGGACATCCTGCAACGGCCCGGCCACGAGCGCCCGTACCTCCTGCTGCCCGTAGGTTATCCGGCCGAAGACGCCCAGGTGCCGGACCTGGAACGAAAGCCTGCCGAAGTGGTGATCCGCTGGTATTAACCTTACAAACAACCGTTCATCCCATGTGCACACTGACCTATATACCCAAGCCGGACGGCTCTTACCTGCTCACCAACAACCGCGATGAAACGCCCCTGCGGGCAGCTACCGGCCTGGAGCAACAGCGCATTGGCGAGCGGGATGTACTCTACCCCAAAGACGCGGGTGCCGGCGGTACCTGGCTGGCACTCAGTTCGAGCGGGCAGGCGGTATGCCTCATCAATGGGGCCTTTGAGCGCCACCGGCGAAAGCCGCCTTATCGCCGCAGCCGCGGCCTCATGGTGTTGGACTTTTTTGAATTCGAAAAAACGACCGGATTCCTGGATCGCTACGCCTTCCAGGGGATGGAACCTTTTACCATGGTCGTCATCGAAGACGAACAACTGTGGGATCTGCGCTGGGACGGCGACCAGCTGCATTTGAAGGAACAGGATCCGCAGCAGTATGCCATTTGGGCCTCGCCGGTGCTCTACGACCTCCCTTACCGAAAGAAGCGCCAGCAGTGGCTGGCCGACTGGCTGGAACAGCGCCCGGCGCCTTCCCGCAGTTCCATGCTCCACTTTCACCTGCACGCCGGCGAAGGCGACCCCCACAACGACCTGGTCATGAACCGAAACAACCTGGTACGCACCGTGAGTGTCGCCTCTGTGGCTCGCAAACGCTCCGCCTTCGACCTCAACTACATGGACCTGCTACAGCATCATGACCGCACGGCAGTACTGCCCACCAACGCGTAAGCCGCTCACTGATCCAGGTACTCGCGCAGGGGCTTTCCTTCGAAGAG
>JAJDFU010000492.1:0-2739 GCA_020528935.1 Saprospiraceae bacterium
GCTGGGTGCGCACTTGGCACCGAAAAAAAACCCGACGCCTCCGCGGGGTACGGTGTGAGGGGAGGTGGGTGCAGCCGGGAAGTGAAGGCCGGCCTCATGCCGCCGCCCCAATACTTTGCCAAGAACGCCAAGCTCAACAAAACGGGTTACGGCTCCATCGACGAGGTGCTGGAGCGCGGCGCGGTGCCGCTCAGTCCCGGGGAGTTTGAAGCCATCGTGGAGAACGAAGGAGCGCTCATGCTGGATACCCGTCCCGAGCAGGTGTTCAAGGACGGCTTCATCCCCAACGCTATCTTTATCGGCCTGGACGGCGACTTTGCCCCCTGGGTGGGCGCACTCATTCCCGACCTGCAGCAGCCCATCGTCTTCATCGCGGAGGCCGGGCGCGAAGAGGAGGTGGTGACCCGACTGGCCCGCGTGGGCTACGACAACACCCTCGGCTATCTGAAGGGCGGCATCGAAGCCTGGAAAGCGGCTGGCAAAGAGTTGGATGCCATTACCTCCCTTCCGGTGGAGGAGTTTGCCCAACACTACGCCGACGGCCGGGTAGCCCATCTGCTCGACGTGCGCAAACCCTCGGAGTTCATCTCCCAGCACGTCCTGGGGGCCGAAAACTTCCCCCTGGACTATGTGAACAAGAACATGAGCCGCCTGAACGGCGACGAAACGTACTACCTGCACTGCAAGGGGGGCTACCGCTCCATGATCACCAGCTCCATCCTCAAGTCGCGGGGTTTTGACAACCTCATCGACATTCAGGGCGGCTGGAACGCGATCGAGGAGAACGAAAACGTGCCCAAAACGGATTACAACTGCCCGACGACCATATCGCAGGAAGAACTGGACGCAGCCATCGAAGCTGTGACCTAAGGGAGATTTCTTCTCGTGGCATTTCCCGCTTCCGGCGGGAAATGCCTTTTTTCTTTTGCCAGAAAAACCCGAATGGCTATGCCTAAATACCTAAACCTTATCGGAATACTCACCATCCTGGCTGCGCTGTCCTACTGCAGCGGACCGGCCGAGGACCGGCAAGCCGGCGAAGCGGATGCTCCCGAACAGCTCAGCGAGGAGACCCGGCAGAAATACCTGAAGCAGGGCAAGACCATTGCCTCGGCGACCTTTGCTGCGCTGAGCGGCAACCTGCAGGCCGCGCTTCAGCGCGGGGGAGTTGAGGAAGCCGCGCCCTACTGCCAGACGGTTGCCATGCCGCTGGTGGACAGCCTGTCGGAGGCGTACAACGCCCGTATCCGGCGCACCAGCCTGAAGGTGCGCAACCCACAGGATGAACCCACCGCCGAAGAACGGCGGATCCTGGAGGCCTACCACCGCCAGGCGGAGGCCGGGAAGGCCCTGAAGCCGCAAATTCATCGGATGGAAAACGGGGAGATCGGCTTTTTTGCTCCCATTCACGTCATGTCGCTCTGCCTGAAGTGCCACGGCAAGGTCGGTGAAGACCTGAGCGCAAAAGACTACGCCCTGATCAAGGAACTCTACCCGCAGGATGAAGCCATTGGCTATGCCGAGGGTGATCTGCGCGGCATGTGGAGCATTGCCTTTGCTGCGCAACCGGCGGAATAATGCCTAGCGATCCATCTCCTTTTCCACGAAATCTCGGATTTCGTTGAAGTCGATATAGTGGCTACCGGCCAGTTCCAGAATCTCTCTTGCGATAAAGGAATGGGTGGCGAACACCTTGAACTTCTTGCCCCGGGCGCGCAGCAACTGCAGGGGGCGCTCAAAATCGCCGTCCCCGCTTACCAGTACGGCCATGTCGTAATTGTCGATGGTGTTGAACATGTCCAGCACGATCTCGATATCCAGGTTGGCCTTGCGCCGGGTAATGCCCTTTTCCGAATAGAGGGATTTGATCTGCTTGGTCACCAGGCTGTAACCCATCAGGGGAAGTGCTTTGAGGAAGGCCTCGTGCTTGACCTCCGGCGAGGTATCCACGCCGATGTAATAGAAAGCATCCACGATCTCCCCCTTGTCTTCCAAATAGTCGAGCAACTTTTTGGGGTCGACAAACCATCCCAGACCATCCTTCTGCATGTAGAAGAAGTTCGCTCCGTCAATAAATACTGAAATGCGCATGTAAAAGAGCTTTTTTTTATTGCGGCGCGCAAGATAAGAAGTTTCCTCAGAATCCCAACACCTCGCGCTTTGCGCGCTCTTTCCCATTCCCTTCTGCAGGGGAATTCCCAACCGGTGCATTCAAGCCGACGCCCCGGCATCGACCTTTGCCGATCAATGCTCTTCATCGCGGCACAGCCCCACAATGCGGTGGAACACATCGTGCAGCGAAGCCAGTCCGGCCACGAGTTCGGCATCCGCGGCCTTGCCCTTGGCCACTTGTTTGTGCAGCTTCTTGCTGTCTTTCTTCAGTTGCTTGGCCGCAGCGGCGATCTCCGGCGTATCGAAATCGGCAGGGACGCCGGACTGGGCCAGCAACCGGGCCTTTTCCGCCATCTCGGCACTGCGGGCCCGGAGCGGTGCCAGGTCGCCCGCTTCCGAGGAATGGTAGGTATCGGCCATCACCTCGTGGAAGTCGTCCAGTGCGGGCCATTGCTCAAAAATGGATTGCGCTTGCAAAACGGTCCTAAGCCCGGCCAGGGCGCACACAAGGGACTGGGTCTTTTTCATCTCGAATGTCATTGTTTTACGGCATACAAATAAATTCTTTCCCACAAACCCCCTCCGCAACATTTTGTGAATCTCCCACGGTCCCACCGCCGGATTTGT
>JAJDFU010000492.1:2749-10299 GCA_020528935.1 Saprospiraceae bacterium
TCGTTGTAAGTCTCCCAGGTTCGTCCAGTGATAAACATGGTATTCAGCTGCTAAACCGGTACCCATCCCAGCCGTGGCGAACAAAAGTATCAGGGTCTTTTCCATCTCTATGGTAATTGGTTATCGGGCTCAAAATAAGTTCTTTCCCAAAACCCCGCTCCGAAATCTTTTCGGCATCTGCGCCGGTCCACCGGCCGGATTTCGTACCTTTTCGGTTTGTCAGATCAAATCAATTTCTGCAAATCCCATGCGACGCTTCCTCAACAACTTACGCCATCATCGCAACTGGTGGGCCTATTACCGGACCAAATACACCGGTGGCTTCCCGCACGGATTTATCTTTCGCTGGCGCTGCGGCCGTCGGCTTCGCGTACCCCGGCGGCTGTTGCACACCTATAAGGAATCCTTTTTCGATCGAGCGTACTTCCGGGGCTTTCCGGCCGCTATGCAAAAGCTGCCCATCCGGACCGCTGTGGATGTGGGCGCCAACGCCGGCTATTTTTCTCTTTTCCTACTTTCCCGCTTTCCCCGGGCTCGCGTTTGGGCGTACGAGCCCATTCCCACCAATTTCGAGCTGCTGGAACAATACCGGCAAGCGCATCCCGACCTCGAGTTGCACACCATCCCGAAAGCAGTTACTGCCCCCGCTTGCCGAACCCTCACCCTGCATTACGAGCGCTCCGACAGCTACACCACCTCGGCCAGCATCCGGGCGGGCAGCGAACACCTTCAGGCGCTGGAAGTAGAAGCGACCTCCTTATCCGATATTCTGGCTGAACACCAGCTGGAAGAGCTGGATTTTCTCAAACTGGACTGCGAAGGCTCCGAATACGATATTCTGTTCCAAAGCCCGGACCACCTTCTGAGGCGCATCAGACGCATGGCCATCGAAACCCATCCCGGCCCCACCGAGCGGGAACAGGGTGCGGCGCTGGCCGGCTTTCTGCGAAAAAAGGGGTTCGCGCTGAGGCGGGAAGGCGATCTGATCTGGGCCTGGCGGGCTTAGCCCGGATTGTGCATGAATTTACGCAACTATACCCGTTGCGAAGTGGTTTGGGAGCTTTCACTACCCCAAACCCTGCGCAATGGGGAATGCTGATCCATGACGATCCTACAGATGTCAGGACGGGGTGCGAATGCGCAAATTCATGCATAATCCGGGTTAAGCCGGAACGGCCTCCAGCAGCTTGCGGGTATAGGCCGAACGGGGATGGCTGAACAGCTCCTCTACGCTTCCCTCTTCCACAACCCGCCCCTCGTACATGACCAGGACCCGCTGACACAGGAACCGGACCACGGAAAGGTCGTGGGTAATGAAAAGCAGGCTGAGGCCAAATCTTTCCTGGAGCTCTTTGAGCAGGTTCAGGATCTGAGCCTGGATGGAAACATCGAGCGAAGAAACGCTTTCGTCGCAAATCAGGAGGCGGGGTTCCAGCATGAGTGCCCGGGCAATGGCCAAGCGCTGTCGCTGGCCCCCGCTGAATTCATGGGGGTAGCGCTCGTAGTAGGCTGCGGATAGGCCCACCTGCTCCAGGAGTTCGACCACCCGGTCGCGCTCCTGCCGGGCCGTCATTTGAAAATGCACCCGAAGGGGTTCGCGCAAGGCTTCCCCGACCGGCATTCGGGGCTGAAGCGATGAGAATGGATCCTGGAAAACGATCTGGACCTGTTGCCGAAAGGCCAGCCACTGCTCCCGGGTAGCGGTACGCATGTCGACAGTCCGAAAATGGATGCTGCCCTCCTGATAGTCCTGCAGGCCCAAAATACAGCGCGCGAGGGTGGTTTTACCGCTGCCGGATTCGCCTACGATGCCCAGGGGCTCGCCGGCCCCGAGCCGGAAGCTCACCCCGTCTACGGCCTGCACCTTCCGCACCGGACTCCACCAGTTCTTCCGGGATCGGAAAGCCACCCGGATATTGCTCACGGCAAGCAGGTCTCCTTCGGAGGCTGCTGATTCACGCGGCCTTTCCAGCCCGGGGGGGGCATCCAGGGCCGGCATATCATCCAACTGTTCGTCCAAAACCGGAAGGCGATCCAGCGTGCGGTCCATTGGCGGACGGCACACCAGCAAACCGAGGGTGTAGCTCTGTTTCGGGAAGCTGAAGATCTGCTGGGTCGCGCCTTCCTCCACCACCTTTCCATCGCGCATGACGACAATGCGATCGCACAAATGATGCACCACCCCCAGATCGTGAGAGATAAAGAGAATGGACAAGCCCAATTCTTCCTTCAACTGGAGTAGTAAATCCAGGAACTCGCGCTGCACCGTCACGTCCAGGGCCGTGGTGGGTTCGTCGGCCAGGAGCAGGTCGGGCCTCGTACAAAGTGCAACGGCCAACATGACCCGCTGTTTCTGCCCTCCGGACAGCTGGTGGGGATAGCTTTGGTAAATGCGCTCCGGGTCGCGAAGTTGCATCTGCTCCAGCCAGTAGAGCACCTCTTCCTTCTCTTTGCCTCTGCCAACGGTATGGTGTATGGAAAGCGCTTCGGCGACCTGATCGCCACATCGGAAAACCGGATTCAGGGATCGCATGGGCTCCTGAAATACCATGCTGATGCGGTGGCCCCGGACCTCCTGGAGCGCGCGCTCCGGCAGCTGCATCAGGTCTTTGCTTTCCCGCCAACTGGGAGGCTGAAAGAAGATCTGCCCGGAGCAGTGGGTGCCTAATTGCCGCGGCAGCAAGCGCATGACCGCCAGGGCCGTGAGGGTTTTACCGCTGCCCGATTCGCCCACCAGCCCCACGGCATCACCGCGCTCCAGTGCCAGGTTAAGCCCGTCCACAGCCTGGTGCGCACTGCCGTCCGCCTGCTGGAAAGACACCCTTAAGTCTTTGATATCGAGAAGCTTGTGTGCACTCATATCAAGTTATTGAGCAGGTGCGGTTTTGGAGGTCAGGCAGATCCCGGATTGGCCAAATTGAACATCCAGATCTTCGATATTATTGATCCAGCGCACCAGGGCATCCCCGAGGAGGTCTCTCCGCCAGCCGTTCTGAAAAACCTCCAGCTCCGGATCCACTTTTTTGCTCTTCAGGACCGTCCGGGGGAAAGCCAGTTCGTGGGCAATATTCCACTCCAGGCAGCGGTAACGCACGGCCTGGTAAATGAGCTCCAGCAGGGTTTCCACTCTTGGGTCATCTTCCTCTTCCTCCGGCAGGCGCTGCAGGACCTCCAATTCTTCCGGCCTCGGTTTTTGGGCGTACATACGCTCAAAGGTATCGCCGTATTTCTTGGTGATCCGGTTTGAAATGCGACGGTTCTCCGCCAGGCCTTTTTTTCCGCCGGCGCCCACAGCCCGCACAATACTTCCGATCATTTTTTTGGGGAGCACCATTTCCAGCGAGTGATTGCGCTGCTTGGCCTGATGTCTTCGCCAGCGATATAAGCGGAGCAAAAACACCTGATCCCTGGGCTTGACCTGTCGCATGAGCCGGCTGCTCAACGCATCCTGATCGGGATCCCGCTCGTAAAAACGAGCCCGTTCCAAGCGGGCAAACTCGTCTTCCACCCAAGCCTGCCGGTCCAGCCGGGCGATCTGCGCACCTAGTTTTTCGCGCAGTGGATGCAGGTAGCGCACGTCATCAATGGCATACTGCACTTGCTTTTTGGAGAGCGGTCTTGCTTCCCAGTCGGTGACGGTATGGCCTTTGCTCAGGCGAAGCGAAAGCTCGGCATTCACCAGCTTGGCGAAGCCCATCGGATAGCGATACCCCACCATGCCCGCTGCGATTTGCGTGTCGAACACATTGCGGGGCAACGTATCGTACTGCTCAAATAACAACCGAAAATCGTTTTCCCCGGCATGGGTGATCTTTTCGACCGACGGGTTGGATACCATGCTTAAAAAGGACGACAAATCCATGTCCGACAAGGGATCGAGCAGAAAAAAGCCCTTTGGGGAAGCAATCTGGATCAGACACAACAGGGTCTGGTAGCGCTTCTCACCGATAAATTCGGTATCGAAGCAAATCCAGGGAACATGAGCGTGCTGGCGGACGAAATCCTCAAGGTCAGTAGTCTTTTGTATGAGCGTATACGCCGGAAGATCGTTAGACATAATGGAATGAGTAAGCCGGAAAAAGGTCAAATTCGCGTTGGATCATTCAATCCCTGCTTCAGCAAAAACGTTCATTAAACCAAACGCGATCGGCAAAATATGAAAATTATCAAGCGCATTGGTCTGGTAGCACTCATCTTGCTGGTTCTCCTGGTCGGAGCTGCCTTTGCTATCCCCTATTTCTTCAAGGACGAACTGGTGACCAAAGTAAAAACCCTCGCCAACGAACAACTTCAGGATGCGACCCTCGATTTCCAGGGGGTGCACTTGAGCTTGTTTCGCGATTTTCCCAACCTCAGCCTGGGGCTGGAAGGACTTACCGTGGATGGGCTGGGCGCCTTTGAAGGAGTTCGCCTGGCCGCTCTGAAGGAGCTCGACCTCACCTTTGACCTGTGGTCCGTGCTCCGCAGCAGCAGCCCCATTACCCTGCGCGCCATCCATCTGGAAGAGCCCGAGCTGCATGTGTACGTCCTGCAAAACGGCCGGACCAATTACGACATCGCCAAAGCAGATACTACGTCCGCCGCTGCAGAAAAAGAACCGGAAACGGCCGGCGACTTCAAACTGCAACTCGAAAAACTTACCGTTCATCAAGGCCAGATCCTCTACGACGACCGCCAAGCGGAGCTGTACCTCCTCCTGAACGAACTGGATCTGCTGGCCAGCGGTGCATTCACGGCAGACCGGTACGACCTGTACGCCGACCTGGAAGCCGGTGCACTGACTCTGCGCCAGGGCGGGCTGACCTACCTCAAGCAGGTCGCCCCCCGGCTGGAGGCCACGGTCGCCATAGACAACGAAACTCAGACCTATACCCTCAAGGACAACAACTTGCAGCTGAATCAACTGCGCCTGATGGCCGACGGCTCCGTCCAATTGCCGGACGAAGAGCGCGTGGTGCTCGATCTGAAACTGGAAGCTCCCGGCAATTCGTTCAAGGAGCTGCTTTCCCTGATCCCCAACGCCTACCTGGAAGGCTATGCGGACGTGCAGGCCGGCGGAACCTTCTCCCTGAATGCCGCCGTGAACGGCACCTACAATCTGGTCACGGGGGCTTATCCGCCCTTTGATCTCCGGCTCGTGGTGGCCAACGGCCAGGTCCAATATCCAGACCTGCCGCTGGGCATTTCGGATATACAGGCCGACCTCGCCGTCAACAGCCCCGCTGCCGATCTGGACCGCATGCGGGTGGATCTGAACCGCCTGGCAGTGAAGGTCGGCGACCATCCCTTCCGGGCAAAAATGCTGCTGCGCACCCCCATTTCCGATCCCGACCTAGATGCCGACATACAGGGAACGATTGATCTTCAGGCCCTCAACCAGGCCTTCCCCATGGGGGGCATTACAACCCTGACCGGTCGCATCGAGGCCGATGTGCAGGCCAAAGCCCGATTGTCGGCCGTGGAAGCGGACGCTTACGATCAGGTAGATATGAGAGGAAAGCTCCAGGCCCGGGATATTGTGTACCGGGGCGAAGGCATGCCGCCCGTACAGCTCGCCCGGATGGACATGGACTTCAGCCCTCAATTCGTGGCCCTGAACGACACCAGAGCCCAGCTGGGACGCAGCGACCTGCGGGCGGAGGGCCGCATCGATAATATCCTGGCTTACTTCAGCCCGGAAAAAACCATGACCGGCCGGCTGACCCTCCGTTCGGGCTTCTTCGACGCCAACGAATGGATGAGCGAAAGCGAAAGCGCCGATGAAGAGCGGCAAAAAGTGGAATCGCTGAATGCAGAGGCAGCGGAACAGGGCGAAGCGCCCTCCTTCAATCGGATCGACTTTTCTCTGGATGCAGCATGCGACCGCCTGGCTTATGATACCTATACCCTGGAGGAGGCCGTAGCAAAGGGAAGAATAAGTCCGCAAATGCTGAATGTGGAGCAGTTGGGTGCCAAGCTGGGTGATAGCGACTTCAACCTGTCCGGAACACTGCGCAACTTGTGGGGTTACCTCTTTGGAGAAAGCGTGCTGAACGGCGAGGCAACCTTCACCTCCAGGCGGCTCAACCTCAACCCGTTTATGGAAACCGGCGAGGATGCCCCCTCCTCCTCATCCGACACGCCTGCCACCCGTCCCATCCGGGTGCCGGCCAATCTCCAACTCGCACTGGACAGCCGGATCGGACGGCTGGACTACGACGACCTGACCCTCAGCAATCTTCAGGGGCGCGTACTGGTCCGGGACGAAGCCGTCATCCTGGACGGCCTGACTGCCAGTACGCTCGACGGACAGATCGCCCTCAGCGGAAGCTACGCCAGCAGCGAGCCGGACAGGCCCGAATTCGACATGAAGCTGTCGCTGGAGCAAATGAGTTTTCAAAAAGCGTTCAACGCCTTTAACACCATGCAGGCCCTGGCTCCCATCGGCCGGTATATGGACGGTACGTTCAATACCAGCCTGCTGATGAGCGGTGTGCTCGGCCCCGATCTGTCCCCCGACCTCAGCACCCTGGACGCCGAGGGCTTTCTCCATACCCTGAATGCGCGGGTGGAGAACTTCAAGCCGCTTATCGCCGTGGGCAATGCCCTGCAACTGGATTATCTCACCGAGCCCATCCCCATATCCGACACCAAAAACTGGTTTGAAGTGGTAGACGGCCGCGTGGAGGTCAAACCCTTCGATGTGATTTTCAAGGATTTCACCCTGAATGTGTCGGGCCGTCACGGCCTGAACCAGGATATGGACTACACCCTGAAAAGCCAGATTCCGGTGGAAAAACTTACGGGTAACGCTGTAGGGGCCGTCGCCGCTGAGGGTATGGAGAAGCTTCGACAGGAAGCCTCTCGCCTGGGCATATCACTTCAGAAGCAGGAGTACGTCAACGTAGCCGTCGACCTCGGCGGGAGCCTGGACCGGCCCAGTGTAAACGTCCGCTTTCTGGGTGCCGGGGGGGAGCGCTCCCTTGCCGAAGAAGCCAAAGCCCAGGTCGGAGAAGAACTGGAAAAGCAGAAGGACCGGCTGCAAGCCGAAGCCGGGAAAAAGCTGGAGGAAGGCAAGCAAAAAGCCCGCGAAGAAATGGAAAAAGCCGTGGATTCTGCCCGGGCCGTAGCAGAGGAAAAGTTAGAAGAGATCCAGGAAGAAGCCAAAGAAAAAATAAAATCCGAAGTGGGAGACAAAGCCGCCGATATACTGGGTGAAGAAGCCCAAAAACAGGTGGATCAGCTCCTGGGCGACTCCTCGAAATCGGTGGAGACCATCAAGGAGGAACTGGACAAGTGGAACCCCTTCAAGAAGAAGAAAAAGAAGGACAATAACTAGACGCCATCTCCATCCTATCCCTTGGGCTGCAAACGGATCTTTTGGCACCCGATTTCGTTACCCAAAGCGTCACGAAGCAAGGGAAAGGGGTCCTTTGCTGAAGTATGTTCCGTTTTTTGCGCCTCACCGGGCAGCAAAACATCTCCTTTTCGCCATCAAAAACACCTTTGAGACGGCTTCTAACCCGGAAAATTCACCGAATTTTCCGCCCGAAGGGCTGACGAATTGCAAA
>JAJDFU010000400.1 GCA_020528935.1 Saprospiraceae bacterium
GCCAGATACTTGGGGCATCGGCGAGCGTTTTATCCTGCTGCCCATCAATAAGGGGCAGAACGAGTACCGGCGCGGTAACATCGGCGGGTTGAGCTGCGACAAGTCCGACTACTACAACTCGGAGGTGCACGAGAGTCAGGTCTACCTGCCGTCCTTCCCGGTAGGTGACAAAGAGCCGCTCTATCTAGGGTTCTTCCACACGGGGGCGTATCAGGATTCCATCAGCGGCTACGGCGGCATCAAGCACTGCCTCATTCCCGCTCCCAAGCACGTCATCATCTACAAGGACAGCCGGGGCAATCTGGTAGACGAACTGTACCAGGCCGAACAAAGCCCGGAAGACATGCTCAGGATCCTGGGCTATCAGATCCAGGCAACCAAGTGAAAATCCTGGCGGTGCGGGAGCATTTCGTGGCGGGCATACAGGCGGAAGCCATATTCAAAGACACCGGAAAACTCCGGCTCTATTTGGCAGGAAAAGGCGATCTCGCCCTTGGCCGGCAGGCTGCGGTCCATCTCCTTTACCAGGCGGGGCACTAACAGGCCGGCTTCGTCCAGGCCGAAAAAGACGACCTCCATGCCCAGGTGACCGGGTTCGATCTCGCCGATGAAAAGCCGGATCGTAGCCTCCAGCGGCTGGCCGGAAGGATGCGTGGGCGCCTGCTCGTTCCACACTTGCTGTTCCAGCACCTGCACGGCCGGCCAGAATTCCAGCATCTCTTTCTTCCACTGTACCAGCGTATTGGCCAGGGCGTAGTGATCCTGATGTAGTTTTTGGCTGCGCTCGTGCAGCGGCAGGTAAAACTGGCGGAAGTAGTCGTCCAGCATGCGCTTCATGGTGAAGCGCGGGGCTATTTCGGCGATGGTATTGCGCACATAGCCGATCCACTTTTTGGGCACCCCGGCCTCGTCGCGATCGAAATAGGTGGGGACAATCTCGTTTTCGAGTATGTTGTAGATGGTTTCGGCATCGAGTTCATCCTGCAGCTGGTGGTCCTCGTAGGTAGCTTCCTTAGGCAATGCCCAGCCGGCATCAGCCCGGTAGCCTTCGTCCCACCAGCCGTCCAGCACGCTGAAATTGATCACGCCGTTGAGGGTGGCCTTCATACCACTGGTGCCCGACGCTTCCAGCGGACGCGTGGGCGTATTCAGCCACACGTCCACGCCCTGCACCAGATGCTTGGCCATTTCCATATTGTATCCTTCCAGAAAGATCACTTTGCCGATAAACTCCGGCATTTTACTGATCTGTACGATATCCCGGATAAGGGCCTGCCCCCCCTGATCGGCGGGGTGGGCCTTGCCCGCAAAGACGAAGAGGACGGGCCGGCCGGGCTGGTTCACCAGATCGGCCAGGCGCTCCAGGTTGGAAAAAAGCAGATGCGCCCGCTTGTAGGTCGCAAAACGCCGGGCAAAGCCCACGACCAAGGCCCGGTCGTCAATGCCATTGAGCATTTCGAAGATGACAGCCGGCTTTTCGCCCCGCCGCGTAAGGTCGGTCTGCAGCTGCCGGCGAATGTAGGTCAGCAACTTGGCTTTGAGGTTTTGCCGCAGCTCGAAGATCCAATCGGACGACAAGCGCTGAATGCGGCGCCAGTACTCCGGGTTGGACTGATCGTGCTCGAACTGGGGACCGAACTGCTCCTGAAAGAGCTTGCGCCAGGAGCGGGCAATCCAGCTGGGGTAGTGCACGCTGTTGGTCACGTGGCTGATGTGCAGTTCCTCGGCCGCAAAGCCCGGGTAGAGATCCTGAAACATAGCCCTGGATACGGCCCCGTGCAGCCGGCTCACTCCGTTGACCTCCTGGGAAAGCCGTATGGCCAGGTGGCTCATGGAAAACTGCTCGTTGGGGTCGTCGGGGTGCATCTTGCCCATGGCCAGAAATTCGTCCCGGCTTATACCCAAGTCCTGTACATAGCGCCCCAGGTAGCGATCCAGCAAGCCGTCGGGAAATTTGTCGTGCCCGGCCGGCACCGGGGTGTGGGTCGTAAAAAGCGAGGAGGCCCGCACCACCTCGCGGGTGGCCTCCAGCGACAAGCCCGTCCGATGCCGGATGCTGCGCAGGCGCTCCAGCCCCAGAAAAGCGGCATGCCCTTCATTGCAGTGAAAGACGTCGGGGGTTATACCCAGGGTCTCGAGCAGGCGCACTCCGCCTACACCCAACAGGATCTCCTGTTTGAGCCGGTGCTCGCTGTCGCCCCCATACAGCTGATGGGTGAGGCTGCGATCCTGTGGCGCGTTCTCTTCCAGTTCGGTATCCAGCAGGTACAGCGGTATGCGCCCTACGGGCAACTCCCAAACCTTGGCCATCACCGGTCGATCCTCGATGAGGACCTGAATCTGGTAGCGCTCTCCATTGGGCATCCGCACCGGTCGAATGGGCAATTTGGAAAATTCCTGTGCCGGATACTCGTTGATCTGGTCGCCGTACAGCGAGATCGACTGCTGAAAATATCCGTAGCGATACAACAGCCCCACGCCCACCATGCGCACATTGGAATCGCTGGCCTGCTTGAGGTAATCGCCGGCCAGGATGCCCAGTCCGCCGGAATAAAGCCGAAGGGAAAAGTGCAAGCCGTATTCCATGCTGAAATACGCCACCAGAGGCAGATCTTCGGAAGGCTTGGCCTGCAGGTAGGTTTGAAAGTCGCGGTCCACCTCCTGGAGCTTTGCCAGAAAGACCTCGTCTTGCGCCAGGCGGCGTATATCCTGGGCATTCAGCGAATCGAGTAAACGGACGGGGTTGTAGCCGTGCGCCTCCAGTCCCTCCGGCCGAAGCTCCTCAAACAGATCCTGAGCACGTGGATTCCACGACCACCAAATGTTGTGTGCCAGCCGCTGGAGGGGCTCTAGCGCTTCAGGCAGTCGGGTCTCGAGAAAAATGCGCTTGAGCTGCAATCCGGAAGCGATATCCATCGTAGGCAAAATTTAGGTGAGGCTTTTAAAGGTAAAGATAAGCTCAGGGCGAACGACTTTTTTTGTCGCCTATTTTTGTTTATCCGACAAAAGCTTAACACCTGTTTTATGCTCGATTAACGGCCCGAAAGCGCGAAAACCGGTCTTGATGCTATCGGGCAGTCGACCCGCACCCGGCTGGTCCGTATCCTCTGAATGTCCGTATCTTGCAGGTAAAAGCCGAACTCATGCATTTTCTACAAACGGCCATCAGCGTGTACGTCCTTACCATGATCTGCGCCTGCACCAACCCCAACGACTCGGGCAACCACCGGGGCATGTCCATGGCGCAGGGCACGCAGCAAGGAACCACCACCACGATTCAGATCAATGCCAGCATCCCGAACCACGAGGCTATCCGAACAGCCCTGGAGGAGGAACTGGGCAAGGCGGATGCAGGCGAAAACGTTCGGGTGCAGATCGTGCAGGGCAGCCCGGTATCCGAGCGCTATGTGGTCGAGGTGGGAAACAACATACCGCCCAGCATCCTCATGCGCCTCAAAAAAGTGCTGCGCACGCAGTCCGGATCGGCACAGCCCACCTTTCGCAGCCTGGACGGCGAGGCCCCCAACAGGATCTACGTCGGTAAGTCCTCCTCGGGGATTCGCTTTGAATGCGGTTTCACGAATAAATTGTCATATGCCATGGTGGAATTTGAGCCTTGAAACCGCAAATACGCGCTTAAAAAAATACAGCTACCAGGAAGGGTGGATTAAGTCCGTT
>JAJDFU010000516.1:0-1222 GCA_020528935.1 Saprospiraceae bacterium
ACGGTTTACCGGCGCGGGAGTGAGGCGCTGGGCAAGAACGAATAGCTTATTTTTTTACACACAAACACAAAAAAATGAAAACCAAACGCATTCAGCTTTTTCTTTTGCCGGTAGTGTGGGCGATCGCCTTTCCCCTTTTCGCCCAGCAGGACGCCGCCGACCTGGCCAAGCAGTTGGCCAACCCGGTAGCCTCCCTGATCAGCGTGCCCTTTCAGAACAATGCCGATTTCGGCATCGGGGAGTGGGAAGGCACCCGCAACACCATGAACTTCCAACCGGTGGTGCCCATCTCCATCAGCGAGAATTGGAACCTGATCAACCGGATCATCCTGCCGGTGGTCGCCCAGTACAGCATTACCGGCCCCGGTGAGCGGCAGGCCGGCGTGGCCGATGCGCTTTACAGCGCGTTTTTCAGTCCCAAAGAGAGCAACATCATCTGGGGGGTCGGTCCGGCCATGTTGTTGCCCACCGCCAGCCGGGATGAATTTGCGACCAAGCAGTTTGCCATCGGTCCCACCGCCGTGGCCCTGAAGCAATCCGGCGGCTGGACCTACGGCGCCTTGATCAACCAGCTGTGGAGCGTAGCCGGAAATGACGAGCGCCCGGACGTGAACCAGCTCTTTTTCCAGCCCTTTGTCATCTACAACTGGCCGAGTGGGGCCGGTGCAGGGACCAACTTCGAGCTCACGCAGAACTGGACCGCCAACCAGACAACCCTGTGGTTCAACCCTTTCATCAACGGTGTCACCAGCTTCGGCAAGCAAAAAGTGCAGCTGGCTGTTGGCCCTCGTTTTAATTTAGCAGCCCCGGACGGTGCCCGCGCCAACTGGGGCGTGCGCACGGTAGCAGTTTTTTTGTTTCCCAGGTAGGGACTGAAGTTGCCGGCCCAATGGGCCGGCAACGTCTCTGAACCGACACTGGGTGAAGGGGCCTTTTTTGTAGGTTTGCCCATCGCTTATGGCTAAGCCCGACACCCATACCGCCTTCCTGATCTTTACCCGCTCCGAAGCCGAGGAGGCCCGGATCAAAGGCATGGGCAGCCCGCGCCTCTTCCGCGCCATGAACCAGCGCATGCTGCACCTGGTACAGCCGGCGAACGCCCGCCCCAGATGGCGGGTGAGAAAGGTATTTATATTGCTGTTCCAGAAGTCACCCTGCACCTTGGTTGGCCCGCACACCCCCAAACACGGAGAGGATTTACCCGATCCATTCCACCACCTTA
>JAJDFU010000516.1:1232-10254 GCA_020528935.1 Saprospiraceae bacterium
TGTTGGGTGTCGCGCCTGGTTGTTGGCGAACGCCGGCACCCTTACCCCCTTCCGGATTGTTACCGGCTCCGAAGCCGTGGAGGCCTGGATGAAAGGCATGGGAAGCCCGCGGCTCTTCCGCGCCATGAACCAGCGCATGCTGCGCCTGGCGCGCCGCACCGGCTATCCCGTCGTAAGGATCACGGGGCCGGAACAGGTAGGCCAAACCTTCGGGCAGCGCCTCACCCATGCCTTTCAGTCTGTTTTTGACCGGGGCTACGAGCGAGTCATCGCGCTGGGCAACGACTGCCTAAGCCTGCACCTTGCCGACCTCCGGGCGGCGATCGCCGCTCTGGACCACCGGCCGGCCGTACTGGGCCCCGACCTGGCCGGCGGGGCGTACCTCATCGGCCTGCACCGGAACGCCTTCCAGCCCGGTGCGTTCGAGGCCCTGCCCTGGCAGCAGGATGGATTGTGGGCCGCCCTGACGCATTATTGCGGCACCTTCCACCGCCTGCGCCCCGAAGGCGATGCCAACAACGAACACGCCCTGCAACGGGCGATCCGCCGCTGCCGCGACCTGCGTTTCCGCAAGCGCTTGATCCGATTGCTATCGAATGCCCCCCAGGCCCCCGAGGCCCCGTCTTTCGCTCCGGTTCTGGCCCGCTGGCCCTCCCTCCTCTTCTTCCGGGGGCCGCCGTTCGGCATCGCCTGATTGCCTTTTGACCCATGCTCCTGCTTCTCATCGATCGGAAATGCGGGTATCCCCTTTCCTCAAATTCATATCCTTCATGCAAAGGAACGTTTTACTCCTTTTGATGGGCGGTCTGCTGCTTTCCGGCGGGCTGCTCGCCCAACAAGACCTCACCGTCACCGTCATCGACTATCGCAACGAGCTCGTACCCGGCATCGAGGTGGTACTTACCAATGCAGACCGCGGCCTGCTCAACGCCCAGCGTACCGACGAGCAGGGGCGAGCCCTGTTCCGGGGCCTGCCCGCAGTAGACGGCTACCGCCTGCGGGTGGACGATACCGACAACTGGATCGGCACGACGACCGGCCCCTTCGGCATCCGCACCAATGAGAATCCGACCTTTCAGCTGGTGCTGCTCGAACAAAAGACCCTGGATCTGGACGAAGTGCAGGTGCTGGCCACCCGGGCCACCCGCATCAACCGGCGCGACGCGGAAGTGTCCTTTGAGCTGCCCCAGGAGGAGATCGAGATGATCCCCATCGAAGGGCGCGATATGACGCGCGTGCTCTTCCGCCTGCCCAACGTGAGCCAGGCCACCGGCTTCTACCCCGAGGCGCCCAACGTGAGCATCAACGGCGCCAACCCGCTCTTCACCTCCTACCTCATCGACGGGCTGGACAACAACGAGCGCTTCCTGGGCGGGCAGAAGTTCGCCGTGCCCACCGGCTTTGCCAAGGACGTGACCGTGCTCACCAACAACTACTCGGCCGAGTACGGCCTGACGGCCAACGGCGTAGTGAACATCACCACCCGCTCCGGCAGCAACGACTTCACCGGCGAGGCCTTTTTCATCACCCGCCCCGGCCCGGTCATCGACGGTGCCAGCGATTTCGCCCAGCGCGACCTGTCGGGCAATCTCGTGAAGGACGGCTTCCAGCGCTATCAGGGCGGCGTGGCGTTGGGCGGACCCCTCGTCAAAGACCAGACCTTCTTCTACGTCGACCTCGAGCACACCTCCGACCTCAAGGACAACCGCCTCAGTTCGCAGCCCCTGGGCGTCAATGAAACCGTGCGCGGCACCAACCACTTCACCTACCTGAGCGGAAAGCTCGACCACAACTGGAGCAGCCGCTTCCGCAGCAGCCTGCGCGCCAACATCGGGCGCGTGGAGATCGAGCGGCAGGGCGGCGGCCTGGAGGGGGGCGTTACCTTTCCCTCGGCCGGCAACACCCAACTGCGCAACTCCCTGTTGCTGGCCAGCAAGAACACCTACATCGGCCGCAACTTCAGCGCGGAGACGAACGTGCAATACGCCCGCTTCCGCTGGAACTATGCCGACCCGGCCAATCCCGGTAGTCCGCAGGTCACCGTCATCGGCCCCGAGGGCGACCTGGCTAATCCGCTGGCCGTAATCGGCCATCCCGGCTTTGCCTTCGATCAGCGGGAGAACAGCTGGCAGCTCCAGCAAAAATTCCGGTTTTACCTGGATCGCCACACCCTCAAAGTGGGAGGCGGCATCATCTTCAGCGATCACCAGTTGGTGGGGGGCGGCAACGAGAACGGCAACTACACCGTACAACTCAGCGCCGGCCAACTCGATGCCCTCCGGCAGCAAGACCCGGGCAGCAGCCTGGATGTGGACGACCTGCCCGCCGATGTGCAGGTGCTCAACTACGCCGTGGAGCTGCGGCCCGCTTCCTTCGGCTCTACCCAGCGCGTGTATTCGGTCTTCGTGGAAGACCAGTGGGCCCTGGGCAGCCGCCTGAACCTGACCCTGGGCCTGCGCTACGACTACGACAACCTCTCCAAAGGCGGAAGCACGGAAGGGGACTACAACAACATCGCCCCCCGGCTCAACGCCAATTACAAGCTGGGCCGGCGAAGCACCCTGCGAGCCGGCTACGGCATCTTTTACGACAAGATCCCCTATGCCGTATTCAGCGATGCCCTCCAGCAAAACACCACCGCCCAGGACTATCGAACCCAGCTGCAGGTGCTGATCGAGCAGGGCCTGCTGCCCGAAGAGACCGACCTGGACCGGGTGACCTTCGACGGCAACCTCACTGCCTTTTTGGGCGAAGAGGCCATGGTTCCCTACCTGAACGGACCGACTTCCGAAGAACTGCAGGAGCAGCGGGAGTCCGTTTTCAGCAACGAACGCCGCATCCTCAACCCCAACGGTTGGGACAACCCCTACACCCACCAGTTCACCCTTGGGTATCAGCTGCAAGTGAGCAACCAGAGCCGCTTCTACGTGGATCTGGTGCACAACCGCTCCTTCAACCTCTTTCGCCTGCGCAACCTGAACGCCGCCGCCGAGTATCCGCTTACGCGGGAGGATGTGGAAAACGCCGCCGATCCGGCCGACCTCGTGCGCACCCAGGCCGAAGCCGATGCCACCCGGCCGGTACCCGTCTTCACAGATGAGAACGGCACCTTTGCCCTCATCGAGGGCGAGCGGGTGGAGGGCATCGCCCGCAATGTGGTGATGACCGAGACCGAAGGGCAATCGCGGTACTATGCGGCCAGCTTCGTTTACCAGAAAGAGCGGGGCAACGACAACTACAGCCTCTTACTCAACTACACCCTTTCCTATTTGGAAAACAACACGGAAGACATCAACTTCCGCGCCATGGACGGCAACAACTTCGGAAATGAATGGGGCCCCAGCATCAATGACCGCCGCCACATCATCAACGGGATCTTCAATTATTATCCGCTCAAGGGGCTGGGCATCAGCCTGGCCGCCCTGTTGCAGAGCGGGCAGCCCATCAACCGCATCCCGGATGCGGAACGCTTCGGCACGACCGACCTCAACGGCGACGGGGCTTCCTTTGGCGATGCCTATGTAGGCAACAGCGACCGCTCGCCCGGCGAATCCCGAAACAGCGATCGCCTGCCCTGGTCCAATACGTTTGACCTGGGCGTGCAGTACGACATCCCCCTGGGGGAAAACGCCCTGGAACTGCGGGCCGATGTGTTCAATGTGTTCAACGCCCAGAACCTGAGCGGCTACAGCAACAATGCCACCCAAAGCAACCAGATCCAGCCCGGGCCGCGCGACAGCGGGGTGCTCATCCGCCGAAATGCGGGCGCGCCCCGGCAGTTTCAGTTCGGGATCCGGTATTTGTGGTAAATTCAAGTACAGTACAGACTTCTGAAGTTTTACAGTACAGACTTCTGAAGTTTTGAAAACTTCAGAAGTCTATTAAGACCTTTAAAGTATGCGAGTGCTCTTGTTGTTGATGGTTCTATGCCTGTTCGGCTGCCGGGAAAGTGCAAATCCGGAAGACGCCAAGCTGCTGGAACAGCCCTGGGAGGTCATCGAGGAGCAGGCCCGGGGCAGCACCGTACAAATGATGATGTGGCAGGGCGATCCCTACATCAATGCCTATATGAACGAGTACGTGAAGCCCGCCCTGCGGGAGCGGTACGGCATCGAGCTGAGCCTTTCCAGCGGGCAGGGCTCGCAGATCGTCAACCTGATCATGGCCGAGCAGGAGGCCGGTCGCCGCACCGGCAGCCTGGACATCGGCTGGATCAACGGCGAGACCTTCTACCAGCTTCGCCAGCTGGATGCGCTTTACGGCCCCTTCACCGAAACCCTGCCGAACGGCCGGTACATCAACTGGGAGAGCCCCTTCATCGCCATGGACTTCCAGCAGCCGGTGAACGGCATGGAAGCCCCCTGGGGCAATGTGCAGCTGGCCTTCATCTACGACAGCCTGCGCGCCCCCGAGCCGCCGCAATCCTTTGCCGAACTGCCCGGCTACATCCGCCGCCATCCGGGTACCTTCACCATACCCAACGAGTTCACGGGCATGACCCTGCTCAAATCCTGGATGATCGCCTTATCCAACCAGCCGGCGCTGTTTGAGGGCGAGTTTGACCAGAAGGTATATGCGCAATACTCCGGTCAGCTCTGGGATACCTTGCAAGCCCTCAAACCCTACCTCTGGAAAGAGGGCAAAAGCTTCCCGGAGACCCTCTCCGGCCTGCATCAGATGTTTGCCAACGGCGAGGTGGATTTCACCTTCAGCAACAACGACAGCGAGGTGGACAACAAGGTCGCCCTGGGCTTTTTTCCGGAAACGGCCCGGGCCTACGTGCCCAAACCGGGCACCATCCGAAACTCCCATTTTCTGGGCATCTTCAAAAAGGGAACCAACAAGGCCGGTGCCCTGCTGGTGATCAATTTTCTGCTCTCCCCGGAAGCGCAGTGGAAAAAGATGGACCCCCGGGTTTGGGGCGACGGCACTGTTTTGGCGCTGGACGAACTGCCGGCCGATTGGCGCGCGCGCTTTGCCCAGCTGCCCGGCCGCCGCTATGCACCGGACCGGGAAGCCATCCGGCAGCGCGCCCTGATGGAGCCCGCACCGGAATACATGATCCGACTGTATGACGACTTTCGCACACAGATCCTGGTGGCGCAATAGCGCCTGGCTGGGCTATGCCGCCCTTACCCTCCTGCCGCTGCTGGCCGGCTTGGGCTACGCGCTGCTGTACAGCCTGGGGCTGGTGGGTGCGCTGGCCGAGGGCTTCACGCCGGCCCACTGGACGGCCGTGCTGGGCAGCACCCGCTTTTGGGCCAACCTGGGCTTTAGTCTGTTCATTGCCGTTGCCAGCATGGGCATGGCCCTTGGGCTTGCCCTGTGGTGGACCCTGCGCTACCGGCGGCTTTTTCGCCGGGGGGTGATGCAAATCGCCCTTTACGTCCCGCTCATTTTTCCGGCCATCGTGGCGGGGCTGGTCTGCTTTCAGTTGTGGAGCAATGGCGGCCTCCTGGCCCGGCTGGCCTTTCAGTTGGGCTGGATCCAGGCGCCGCAGGAGTTTCCCGGGCTGGTGCATCACACTTGGGGGCTGGGCATACTGCTCACCCACGCCCTCCTGGCCGCTCCTTTTTTCACCTTGCTCTTTCTGGGGATCTGGCCGCAGCAGCGACTGGACGAACTCATGCAAACCGCTGCCACCCTGGGGGCGAGCCGGCGCCAGCAAGTGCGGCGGATAGCCCTGCCGGTACTGCTCCGGGAAGCCCGGCCCACCCTGCTGCTATACGGCCTGTTCGTGGCGGGCTCGTACGAGATCCCCCTGCTCATCGGCGCGCAGCACCCGCAAATGGTATCGGTGTACACCGTGACCAAGCTCAACCGCTTCGACCTCAGCGACCGGCCGGAGGCTTTCGTGATCGCGTTCTGTTTTACCGTACTGGTACTCGGGCTGTTGCGTTTGGGGGTAACAAGCAGAAAAGCCAAATCAACTTGAACGGGCATTCCTCTCTGACCAGGGAGTGTAGATGGGGAATGCCAAAACACGAAATGAAACCCATGCTAAGAAAACTGGAGTACCGTCTGTTTTCACTCTTTTTCCTAATGGGCCTGCTACTCCCCCTGGGCCTGCTGGTCATGCTCTCCCTGGGGCGGCGGTGGATCTTCCCGGAGCTCTTCCCGCAGGAATGGACGCTCACCCATTGGGGCAGCCTGCTGCGCGGATCTTCCGGTCTGCGATCCGGGCTGTTGCTCAGCCTGGGCATCTCGCTGGTGGTGGCCGCGTTGGCCACGGGTTTCGGCTTCTGGGCAGCCCGTCAGGTGGCGCGCAGCCGGCGGCGGGGGCTTGCCCTCTGGGCCGCCTATGCACCCTACGTACTCTCGCCGGTCATTTACGCTGTGCTATTGCAGGTCTTTTTCCTGCGGCTGGGCCTGTCGGGGCATGTGGCCGGGGTTGTGCTGGGGCAGTTGCTGCTCACCTTCCCCTTTGCGGTGATCTTCTTCCAGAGCTTCTGGGGCCGGCAGACGCTGGACTACGAGCAGGCTGCCCGTACCCTGGGCGCTTCGGGCGGGCAGATCGCCCGGCGCGTCCTGCTTCCCCTGGCTCGCCCCTTGCTGGTGCTGTGCTTTTTTCAGTGTTTCCTGATCAGTTGGTTCGAGTTCGGCCTCACCAACCTGATCGGGCTGGGGCAGGTGAAGACATTACCTATTCGCGTATTCCAGTACGTGCAGGAAGCCAATGTGCACTATGCGGCCCTGGCCTCGCTGTTGCTGATCGGGCCGCCGCTGGTGTTGCTGCTGCTCAACCGGCGGTTTCTGCGGGGCGGCCTGTTGGCGGTGCATCCACCAGAGGAACAGATTTGAACGGTTGACCATGGAACTCCAAGTCACTCAACTCTCCAAAGCCTACAGCCGGCAGCCGGTGCTGCAGGAGGTCAGTTTTACGGTGCGCCGTGGCGAGGTACTCTGCATCCTGGGCCGATCGGGCGGCGGCAAGACCACGCTGCTCAAGTGCCTGGCCGGCCTGGCGCAACCCGATGCCGGGCAGGTATTTTGGGGCGAGGAGGAGCTGAGCCAGTTGCCGGCCAACCGCCGCAACCTGCTCTACCTCTACCAGGAGCCGCTGCTCTTCCCACACCTCACGGCCTGGGAAAACATCGCCTTCGGCCTGCGGGTGCGGGGCGAGCGGGAGGGCGTGATCCGCGAGCGGGTGGACGCCTACATCCGGGAGCTGGAGCTGGACGACCACGGCCACAAGTACCCCCATCAGCTCAGCGGCGGGCAAAAGCAGCGGGTCAATTTTGGCCGGGCATTGATCGTAAACCCACGGGTACTGCTGCTGGACGAACCCTTCGGCAAACTGGACGCCCAAACCCGCGCCGCCATGCAGGCGTTATATCAAACCGTAAGCCGGAAGCACGGCATCACCAGCGTGTTCGTCACCCACGACGTGAAGGAAGCCCTGCTGCTGGGCAACACTTTCGGTCGCCTGGAAGACGGCCGGCTCGATCTGTTTTCCAGTACCTTGGACTTCGTCCGGGATCCGCGCAACGGGGTACAGGACGAATTGGATTTTTGGAAAACGATACCCGAAAAATAAGCCGTCGGCCCGCCCGGCCTCTCCAAGCCAATAACCATGAAGAACGACTTCAACCACATCGAATCCGTGTACTGGGTCTTCACCCAGCTGTGCAACGACGAGTGCGACCACTGCTACAACCTTTCCGGGCCGCGAGGTGCGCGCATCCCCACGGAGGAATGCCTGGCCATCATCGACAACCTGCCCGGGCAGATGGACCGCCTCATCCTCTCCGGCGGCGAGCCCCTGGCCGACCGCAAGAAGCTCTACGCCATCCTGGAGCGGCTGCAGGAGGTGTACGGCGGCTCGCCCACGCAGATCATGCTGCAGACCAATGGCGACCTGCTCAACGAAGAGCGCCTGGATGCCCTCATCGAACGGGGCGTCACCCGCTTCGATATTGCCAGCATCGACCGCTACCACAAAAAGGCCGGCGAGCACCTGGACCGGCTGGCGAAATTGTTCGAATCGCGGGGCGTGAACGGCGACGACAAGGATCCCCTGGTGGATAAGGCCACCTACCTGCACGGCCATCCGCTCAGCTGGGGCTACTGGGGCGCCACCGAAGACATGTGGCTGGGCGGCAACTGGGCCCGCGGCCGGGCTATGGAGAAGGACATCTGGAAGCGCGACCCGGAGCACAACTTCTGCGCCATCCTCAGCGGCGCACGCAACTTCCTGGGCGGCCACGACGACATCCCCATGGAGGTGAGCATCCAACTGTGGAAGATCAACCCCTGCTGCCCGGGCACCCGCTACCCCATGGGCGATGCCCGCCGTGAGAAGGTGGCCGACGTGCTGGCCCGCGTGGCCGAACACCCCGTCTTCCAAAAGCTCAACGAGGGCGACCCCTGGCGCATGGGCGAGCACCTGGGCATATCCGAGGCCGCCGCCAGGGCCCGCACCCGCGAGCTGGAGAACATCTGCCTGTACTGCGACGACTTCTTCCGCGAGCACATGCAGACCTTTAATCCGGATACCTTTGTGGAATTGCCCGTGGTGAGCAAATAAGCCGCGTTTTTTATATAGCCGACAGCCTTGCCTCTGATGACCGGCAATTGCTCGCTGGATCATTGAACCAAAATTTGCACCCAAAGCAGTGAAAATTTATTTTCTAAGCCAAAATCTGCACCGCAGTGTGTGCAAATCACAAAGTGGGACGGTAAAACCGTAAAAACCTGCGTAAGGCGCTGTTAATCAGACAACAAAGCAGAGCACTGACCCCAGAAGTCTATTGGAAAACCTAAATTGCGTCAATGAACTGACGGAATTTAGCCGAATTGCGTCAGTTTATTGACGGTATTTCGATCAGTATGCCTGCAATTTTCCTTCCCAAACCGGACAGGCCGCCCTGCCGTTTTTTTTTACTACTATTGCCAAAACGTACATCCATGTATCGATCCCTCTTGCTGAGCCTGCCCCTGCTCCTCTTCCTCGCCTGTGAACCTACGCCGGTGGAGCAGGGAGCCACTGCGGAATCCGCTGAAACCACTGATCCACTGCCCT
>JAJDFU010000402.1 GCA_020528935.1 Saprospiraceae bacterium
CGCCGGCCGATAGACCGGCAGGAGGCCGGCGAAGAATTGCGCGACAACGGCAGAGACGGAAGCAGCCTGCTGGAAGGCTCCCTGCAACTGATCGGCGCCCAGAAAGGCAACAACCGGTTCGATTGTCTCCAGGGCGCAAGCGCAGAGCAAGCCTTCATCGCAGACCTCCAGACGCTGCTCAACCTGAATACCGACCTGGAGGAAGGTACGGCCGGCGATGCGCCCGTGAATCAAACCCTCTACATCGAGGGCGGCGGAAAGGACGATCCCATCGTCACCCCGCCCCTCTACGGGCAGTGGCATGCCGGCGCATCTCGGGCCGATGCGGCCAGCACCGACTTCTGGTTTAACGAGCTCAACCTGGATCCCCGCAACCGCATGGCAGCCGGATTCGGTACCCTGGTGGTGCGCCGCAATCAGGATGCCTACATGGATCGCGCCTGGGAACAGGTGGGAGAAGTGCTGGAAGCACAGCGCCGCATCCGCCGCATCCGCTTCTCGGCGGTCGCCGGCGGGAAGCTGCAGGCGCGCTTCTTCGAGCCTATGGATGAGACGGCCTTTTCCGCCTTTTCCTCCTCCGTGCACGAGCGCCTGCGGTTCGAGGAGGCGGGCCTGCCCCGGGCCGAAACCCTCCGGAAGGCCATCCTGCGGCGCCGGGTCAATACGGTGCACCTGAGCCGGCGCATAGACCGCGAGCAGCTGTCGCTGGAATTGAACGGGCTGGAAATGCGCTTTTACCAGCAAGCCCGGCTTATTGTGCATGCCAGGACGGAGCTCATAGAAGCAGAACAAGAGGCCGCCCGGAAGTTGTACGAACGCCTCAGCGGCCTGGATGATACCCTCCTTGACTTGCAGACGAGCATCGATGCTCTTCCGAATAAACCGGAAGAAGAGCTGACAGAAGAGGAACAAGCGAAAGTGGAGGATATCCGGGAAGACATAACAGACCTGGATACTGCCCTGGAGGCCGAAGTCCGTGCCACTGCAGACGACGTAAAAGGCTGGCGGGAAATCCTGAACACCTTCCAAAACAAACCGCAGGAACTCCGGGAGGAGCTTCGATCGCTGCTGGAAGAACTGGACCTGCTCAAGAAACAGCTCGACGGCAACCTGGCCGACCGGGTGAATGCGCTGGAGGCCGAGCTCGAGGCTTACGGCGCCATGGATCTGCCCGACGATCAAGACGATGAGGCCTCCCAGAGCGAGTTGGAGCAACTCGCCGCACGGATGGAACAACTGGATGCCTACCTGAGCGCCTTGGAGGAAAAATTCCCGGGCCAACCGGACGGCCGACGAAGATCTTCAGACGAAGAAGAAGAAGAGACGCCCAAAGAAAACCTGGAAGCCCGGTTTGCTCCGGTTTCCGATGCCGTACAGGCTTTCTTTCGGGATGTATTGGATGCCATCGACTTGAATACAATCGATGAACTGCATGCGTGCATAGGGAGCCTGGATACCGAACTCACCGGTTTGGAAACCCTCCGTAAAGCCGTGGAAAAAGAACTCGGCGATCTGGCCGCGTTCAGGGAAGACCTCATCCGGCGGATCAACCAGCTGAGCCGCTTGTACCTGCCGCCTTCGGCCCTGCGGCAGGACTACCGCAAGCTGGCCCGGCCCAACGGCCCGGCCTTCCGGCGGGTAGCCCCCGCCGGCCGGATAACCGACCCGGTGCGGGAACTGGGCAAACAGATCGACCAGGCCGCCGAAGCTTCCGACCCGGGCGAGATACAAACAGACTTTCAGGTCAGAGAATGGGAAGAAATTTCCTGGGGCGGCCTGTCCTTTGGCAACCCGCCTTCGGAGGCCTCGACCGTCCAGGACCGGTCGGATACCAGTACCAGTTTCCTGAAGCGGCTGATCCGGTCGTATCTGGACCCGGTCCGCGCCCTGCAACGCCGCCTGAACAGCGCCTTCAACATTCCGTCCCCCGGCGCGAGGCGGCGGGCAGCCTCCAGCCCCGGAGAAGCCCCGCCCGAAAACCTCCTCACGTATCCGGAATACAAAGAGGCTATGTACGCCGCCCTGGCAGAGATCTCCTCGGAGTTGGTGCTGCCCAACGTGCAGCGCATTCCCATGGATACCTTCTCCCTGCTGGAAGTCAATCAGCGCTTCATCGAAGCCTATCTGCTGGGGCTCAACCACGAGATGGCACGCGAACTGCTCTGGCGCGAATATCCCACCGACCAGCGCGGCAGCTATTTCCGCCGCTTCTGGGACGACCTGGACAACCTGGCCAGCACCTCTCCGCCGCCCGATATCGAGCGGCTTACCGAACTCGCCGGCTCCCTGGGGGAGAACGCGCCGCAGCGACCGGGTGTCCCGGATCCGGATCCGGACGATCCGAATGTCGTCTTCGTCATCCGCAGCGAACTGCTCAAGAAATTTCCCAACGCCCTTATCTATATGCAGCGTGCCGCCTGGCAGGATAACTCCGAAGACGGCACGCGGCGGCGCCGGCTCACCACCGGCAGGGAAGATCGCATCCTGCCCATCTTCAAGGCCAGCATCTACCCCGAAGTGTCCTTTTACGGCTTCCCCGTTACGGCCGGTACCGCCCTGGGTAGTGCAGATGACCCCGGCTGGTTCTTCGTGGTGCAGGAGCGCCCCGGCGAGCCCCGCTTTGGACTGGACATTGGTCAGGAAGATGACGACCGCAAGATCCCGGACATCAGCCAATGGAACGACCTGAACTGGGGCATGGTACTTCCGGAGGAAGACCGGCCCGCAAACAGGGGTTTTCTTTCCCTGTCCCTCATCGAGGAAGAGGTCGACGTTTCGCAGCTGACCAAAAGCCCCAAGGATGGCAGTAGCGATGCCTACACCTGGGGAAAAAATGCGGCACATATGGCAGGCATTCTCCTTCAATTACCATTCATGGTGGCGGTACATGCTACTGATATGATCAAAATCCCGAAAAATGCCTGACACACCATCCCGTTCGGACAAAGCCTGGAAAATCGCCTTTCAGCGGTTGAACGCCCAGTTGCCCCTGGCGCTCTTTCCCCTGCGCCTGCAGGTGCGCTTTGCCACGCCCGCTATGGTGAAGGGCCTGGAAGCAGGCGAGCGGGGCGAAGACCTGGTGGGCGGCCCCCCCGTGGAACTCTGGGTACGCATCTACCCGGACGATATTTTCGTCCATACCCACGAGGATAAGCTCACGGAAGACGAATACACGGCCGCACAGGCGTACTGGGACGAACTCTGGCAGGTGGCGCCCCAAAACCCGGCGCAGACCACCGATCCCGCCGCGCGCGAGCGCGTGCGCGAAGGCGCCCTGCAGGCCCTGGCAGACGATTTTGGCCGGGCCCGCACCCGCTACATCCTGCAGCATGCCCGGCCGCCCGCTGTGGACGCAGCGGGCTTCCCCGGGCAGGAGCCCGTACTGCCCGACCTGGAGCGAAATGCCGACAGCTGGAACGAGGCACCCCGCACCTACCTGTTGCCCGACCGCTTCGTACTCCGACTGGAGCGAGGGGCGACGCACCGGGAGGTTTTGGGCCATCCCATCAGAAAGCAGGCCGATGGCTCTCTCGCCCTCGGCCTGGACCCTCGCGCAGACAAGCACGACTTCGCCGATAAGCAATCCGGCCGCAAGGGCCAGGAGACGATCCGATGGATAGCGGATTGCAGGCAGGATGTAAATTGCGGGATGGGCGGGCGCATTGCACTGGACAG
>JAJDFU010000529.1 GCA_020528935.1 Saprospiraceae bacterium
CTTGTCTCTGTGGGAGGTGCCTCTCTTGAGTGCCTTCCTGCTGGTGCGCCCCTGGCGTATGCCCTGCACCCGCTCCTCCAGGTGGAGCTCTGTCTCCTGCAGGTTGTAGGTGCCGCTTGCGCCCATGTTGCCGTACTGGCCGTGACAGGTGATGCAGTATTGCGTGTACAAGGCTTCTCCGTCGGGCTCTTAGGCTGCCGCTACGGCCTTTTCGCCGGAAGAGGTGGGTTCTTGGTTGCCGCAGGCGATCAGCACGGTCAAACACGCCAGTGCTGCCAGAGTGATTCGCATAGGTATGGTTTTTAAAAGTCCGAAGGTACAACAATCAAAACGCTGAGCGGTTCCTGGCCGGCTTCCGTCTATTATTTTCGCTATTTTAACGAGGCATTCTCTATTTTAGAACAATTCGCTCTCCCCGGCAAAACTGCCGGGATTTGAAACTGTTGCTATTGACAAGCTAAACCATTCCCAATTTTATGAAACAAGGAAAATGGATTACTACCGGGATCATTGCGTTTCTGGTACTGGTCGTCATACTTATTTTTTCCAACGCCACCTTCCTGACCATTGAAGCCGGTGAGCGCGGCGTACTCTTCAAGCGCTTTTCCGGCGGCCTGGACAAGGAAAACATCTACCAGCCGGGCTTTCACGTGATCGCTCCCTGGAACACCATGTACGTGTACGACGTGCGCGAAAAGCAACTGGAAGAGCAAATGAAAGTGCTGTCCAGCAACGGCCTGGACATCGACGTGGACGTTACCGTGCGCGTAAACCCGGTGTACAACAAAATCGGCGATCTGCACGAAAAATTCGGCAAGAACTATCTGGAGTCGCTGGTGCGTCCGGAAGTGCGCTCTTCGGTGCGGGCCATCATCGGCCGCTTTACACCGGAGGAACTCTACTCCACCAAGCGCGAGCAGGTGCAGTCGCTCATCCAGAAGGACCTGATGGAAACCCTCAGCAAAAACTACATCGACCTGCGCGCTACCCTCATCCGCGAAATCGAGTTGCCCGAAAAGGTGCGCACGGCCATCGAAACGAAGATCGAGGCCGAACAGCAGGCCCTGAAGTACGAATACATCCTGGAGCAGGAGCGCAAGGAAGCCGAGCGAAAGGTGATCGAAGCGCAGGCCAAGGCCGATGCCAACCGCATCCTCAGCGCCAGCCTGAGCGATAAGATCCTGCGCGACAAGGGCATTGACGCGACCCTCAAGCTGGCCAATTCCAACAATTCCAAGGTGGTAATTGTAGGCGGCGGCGAGCAGGGCGGCCTGCCCCTCATTCTGGGCGGAAGCAACTAGGTTCCACCTTTTGGCCCACCCGGCCTGTTTTTGAGCAGCATCAAGAACAGGCCGGCATGGTCCAATATCTTTCAAACGCCTGGCCTACGCAAGAAGGCCTGGCAGCATCTTCGTCCCCGAACGATCCCGAATTACTCGCACTCGGCGCGCACAGCCGTAGGGTCGTTTCGGTAGCGCAATCGGCCAGGGCTTCCGCTGTACAGATCCAGGTGCAAAACCTCGCCGTGGAGTAAGGCGCCGCGCACAACCCTCCGGCGGTGCCGGCTCCGGTTTCTTCATCGCCTCCGCTGGCTACCTGGCTACCAACAGCCATGTGGCCAAAGGTGTTGCGGCCATAACCGGCAACCTGCAGCACGGCCTCCAATCTGGTGCAGTACATAGCCCAAGTCTTTTTTATTTTTCGAGCGGAAATCCGCTTTCGGCTATGGACTATCCGGTCGGTATCATCGGTGCAGGTCCGGCGGGGGCAGCCGCTGCGCTGAGGCTCAGCTACCTCGGCATGCCCTGCCTGCTGGTGGACAAAGCAATTTTCCCACGCGAAAAAGTCTGCGGTGGTGCCATCAGCGGGAAGGTAACCACCCTGCTTCATCGGCTGAACCCGCGAATACTGGCGCGCTTTCGAGCGCTTCCGCAGCAGCAGGGAGTCTGGGGCATTCGCTTTGTAGCGCCCAATGGAATCCCCATCGACATCCGCTTTCCGGCCGGCGGCGAGCTTCCTGCGGATTGCCCGCCGGGCTTCGTTTGCCCGCGCTTCATCTTCGACGATTTTTTGCTGCAAGAGGTCCGCCGCCGGGCCAGCATCCGGCTGGTAACGGGCCTGGAGATACGCCGGCCCGTTTACCTGCCGGGGCGGGGCTGGCACCTTCCGGAGGCGGACCTGAAGGTAGGTCTCCTCTTCGATGCCAGCGGTGCCTGTTCGGCCTTCAGCCGGGCGCAAGCCGGCCTGCGGCGTCATCCGCGGCATTATGCGGTTTCGGTCCGAGCGTACTGCCGCAACCTCACCGACTGTCCGCCGAATGGCTTTCTGGAGCTGCACTTCCTGCGCGCACTGCTGCCCGGCTACCTCTGGGTATTTCCCCTGCCGGGCGGGCGGGCCAATGCGGGCATTGGGATCCGGGCGGATGTACTCAAAAAGAAGAGACTGAAGCTTCGCAGGGAATTCACCGAATTACTGGCTTCGCATCCCCGCTTTCGGACTGCGCGGCTCGAAGGCTCAGTACAAGGCTACGGCCTGCCGCTGGGCTCTCGCCGCCTGCCCATATCCGGCCCGCGCTATATGCTATTGGGCGATGCGGCTCAGCTGATCGACCCCCTCACCGGCGAGGGCATCGGCAATGCGATGTACAGCGGCTTCATCGCTGCGGAGCAAGCCGCCGAGTGCTTTCGACAGCAGCGCTTCGACGCCGACTTTATGAAAGCCTACGATCAACGCATCGCCCGGGTACTGGGCACCGAAATGAAGCTCAGCACTCGCTTGCAGCGGGCCGGCCGGTATCCGGCGCTGTTGAATGCCGTGGCTGACCTACTGAATAGTCGCCCGGAAACCACCGGACAGTTATCTGCAATGTACACCGATCTCGAACAGCGCAAAGCGCTCGCCAGCCCGGCATTCTGGATACAAAGAGCGGCGGAAGCCCTCTGCTTCGGAAAAAAATGAAGCCGGCTGCCAACTTTTTGCTGCCAAATCACCTCCTATTAAGGAAAATCCTTTTGAAAAGGAGAAAGGGATAAAAAATATTTATTTTCTCCGGGAACATACGCAATTTTACAGGAGACGCGTTATTACGCTGTAATACGTCGGCTTAAGTTTCATAAACTAGTGAGTGTAATTGGCACCCCCTCTCTGCGTAGAGGGGGTGCTTTTATCTTTGGGCTGAAGCGGAGATGGGTTTGGCCGGATTCGGAAAGTTCCCGTCATTTGTGCCTACTTTTAACCGTGCCCTTGTGTTCCCCTTCCGAACCTCAAAGCAATGCTCATTTCGTGAGGCCGCTTCCGCAGACCGTTGCCCAAACTCCGTTTAGCAGCCCTGCTTTTTGGTGGATCGTCTTTTGCGGCCTGAGCTCCTGCCTGCACTCTTGTGCCAACTACCGCCCGCACTACCATGCTTCAGTACGAGACTGGGCCCAACAGCCTCCTCCTCCGGAAGACTCCATTGCCCATCGAATCTTTCTGCTGGGCGACCTGGGCAGCGGTGCACCCGGCGACAGCCTGGAAGTCCTGAATGCCCTGGCTCCCCATTTGAAAGAACCACCGCACCAGCGCAGCCTTCTGCTGCTGGCGGATCTCGTCGCAGCCGTTCCCCAGCTCCCGGACTCCCTTCGCCGGTATCCGCTGAAAAGAACGCTGGCTGCTATCCGCGCATTTCGGGGGCA
>JAJDFU010000063.1 GCA_020528935.1 Saprospiraceae bacterium
GCGGTATACAACAAATGAGTATGTACCAATTAGGACAAGTAGCCCGGGGCTTCGTTCGCAAGGAGGCAGGCTATGCCCGGGCTATTGCAGCGCTTCGAGCTCCGGATGCGGAAGAGGCCGTTCCGCGCGGCAACGGATAGGCCCCCATGGTCCGGCAGAGTCCACCTGGACGAAGGGCGAGGACAAAACCCAGAACATTACACCGAGGGGCTGCTGGCATTCTACGGGATGAAGCCCATCGCGCACCGGCCCGACCGGAAGGATTGCTCTTCAATCCGTAATTTTGAGCCTTAAAAAGCATGGAAGCCCGCCGAGAAGCACGCATCCGGGAAGTGGCCCTGCGCCGCCAGCACGATCTTGCAGTGGTGTTGGAGAACGTACACGACCCGCACAACATCAGTGCCGTATTGCGCTCTTGCGACGCCGTAGGCGTGCGGGAGATCTTCGTGCTCTTTACCGACGAACGCCTGCAGGACCAGAAGAAACTGAAACTGGGAAAAAAGACCTCCGGCGGAGCCGTCAAATGGGTGAACGTACACTACTTCACGGAGCCGGATGCTTGTTTTGAGCGGCTCCGGCCGGCCTATACCCACATCCTGGCCACGCATCTGGAATCGGATGCACAATCCATCTACCAGACCGATCTTGCCCGGCCTACTGCGCTGGTGTTCGGCAACGAACACGACGGGCTCAGCAGAGAGGCTTTGTCCTACTGCACGGGCAATATCCGCATACCCCAAATGGGGATGGTTCGGAGCCTGAACATCTCGGTAGCCTGCGCCGTCACGCTCTTCGAAGCCCTTCGCCAGCGGGATACCCTCGGGTTTTACGGAGACCGAAACCCGGCCTCCCCGGAGCAGCGCCAGGCGTTGATCCGGGAGTACCTCGCCAGGGGATGAGGCGCTTTTCCGCATGCTGTGGATAACTTTTTTAAATTGCCGAAGCCCCATTTGCCTATTTTTGAGAACTGGGCCGGATTTTGATCTTCCGGCTCACATCCTTTTTCAGAAAGCCGCCGGCATTGGAAGGATAGCTTATGCGACTTAAGAACCTGAGCATAAAAGGCTTCAAAAGCTTTGCCAACGACACCCTCATCAATTTTGAGGAGGATGTCATCGGTATTGTGGGCCCCAACGGCTCGGGCAAGTCGAATATCGTGGATGCCGTGCGCTGGGTGTTGGGCGAACAAAGCAGCCGCGAGCTTCGGCTGGATCAGATGTCTTCCGTCATCTTCAACGGCACCAAACAACGCAAACCCGGCGGTTTGGCCGAGGTGACCCTCACCTTTGACAATACCAGGAATGTATTGCCCACCGAGTACGCCACCGTGAGTATTACCCGCCGCCTGTACCGCTCCGGGGAAAGCGAGTATCTGCTCAATGGGGTCACCTGCCGCCGCAAGGATATCACGTCCCTTTTTCTGGACACCGGCATCGGCTCCAACTCGTATGCCATTATTGCCCTGGGCATGGTGGACGATATCCTTTCGGACAAGGACAACGCCCGCCTGCGCATGTTCGAACAGGCCGCGGGCATCTCCAAATACAAGGTGCGCAAACGCGAAACCCTCAACAAGCTCAAGCACACGACCGAAGATCTGGACCGGGTAGAGGATCTGTTGTTCGAGATCGAAGGCCAGCTCAAGAACCTCGAAAAACAAGCCCGGCGGGCGCAGCGCTTTTTCGAGCTCAAAAACAAATACAAGGCGCTGAGCGCTGATCTTGCCCGTTACCGGGTGGCTTCCATCCGGGAAAGACAGCGGGATCTCGACCAAAAACTCGAAGGCGAACAAGACCGCTACCGCACCCAGGAAACGGCCATTCGCAAGCTGGAGGCGGAACTCGAAGCCGGCAAAAAAGCCAATCTGGATAAGGAAAAGGCTCTGAGCGACCGCCAAAAGGCCGTGAACGAGCTGGTGGGCCGGGTGCGCGGCCTGGAGAACGAGAAACGCATGGCCCAACAGCGCCTGCAGTTCGTGAAGCAAAACCGGTCCAGAGTGAGCGAGGATATCCAGCAGGCCGTAGATAAGCTCGAGCAGCTGCACCTGGAGGTCGGTCGCTACCGGGTAGACGTGGAGCAGGAACACAGCCGGCAGGATGAGCTCGAGCAGCACTTCAAAGCCGCCGCGAGCGAACTGGAGAGCGTCCGGCAGAAGCACGGCAAGCTCAAGCGCGAGCTGGAAGAGATTATTCAGCAGCAACAGCACTGGGAGCGCGAACTCTTCGAACTGGAAAAACAAAAGGCGGTCAATACCAACCGCATCGAGAGTAACGAACTGGAGCTGGGGCGCTATCGGGGGGAAGTTCAGGAGCGCCGAACGGCCATTGCCGAGATCGAACAGCAAATGGCCGACCTGAACGCCCGGGAGAAGGCCCAGCGCAAAACCCTGCAGGACCTGGAGCAGGCCGAAGAAAAGCGCAAGCAGCAGGTGGAGGATCTGCAGCACGCCCTGGAGGAGGCGCGCCAGGATATGGCCCGCGTGAACCGCGACCTGGATGCCCGTCGCAACGAGTACCAGCTCACCAAGAGCATGATCGAAAACCTGGAAGGCTTTCCCGAATCCATCCGCTTCCTCAGCCAGCACAAGGGATGGGGCAAAGACGTGCCTTTGCTTTCGGATCTCATCTATGTAGAAGAGGCCTACCGTATCGCCATCGAGAACTACCTGGAGCCCTATCTCAACTACTACGTGGTCGCCAATCTCGATGAAGCGAACCGGGCCATCGCCCTGCTCAGCAAGAGCCAGAAGGGAAAGGCACACTTCTTTTTGCTCGACCGCTTTTCCGATTACGAACCTCCTATGGCCCTGCTTCCCGAGGCTACTATGGCCATGGAGCTCGTGCAAACCGATCCGCCCTACCAAAAACTGGTAAGCTACCTGCTGGAGGGTGTAGTGGTTACGGAAGAGGAAGACCTGGCCGGCCTGGAGGAGGGCGCTCCGCAGGTGACCTTTTTGTCCAAGAACGGCCGGTTTATCCGCCGCCGGTTTAGCGTATCCGGGGGCTCTTTGGGCCTGTTCGAGGGAAAAAAGATCGGCAGGAAGAAAAATCTGGAACAGCTGGAGAACGCCATCGAGAAGTCCGAGCGGCCGGAACAAAAGCTTTCGTCCAGGTACTACCAGTTGAAAGACGAACTGGCCCGGATTCAGGCCGATACCCGGGAAGAAGAACTCTTCGAGGCCCGCCAGGCGCTCAATCAGCTGGAACAACAGCGGGTGTCCTTATCCACGCGGCTCGAAAACTTCGAGTCTTTTGTGCAGGACGTGGAACAGAAAATGGCCGCACTGCTGGAAGCCATTTCCCACTTCGAACAGGAAAACCGACGCATTGATGCCAGCCTGGCCGAGAAGCGCAAAGGACTGGCCGAGGTGAAGGATCGCATTGCGCACATGGACGAATCCTATCGAGAAGCTGCCGAGCAACTCAGCGAAGCGTCCACGGCTTACAACCAGCAACATATCGAATACGTGCGCCAGCAAAATAAGGTCAGCAGCCTGGAGCGCGAGCTTTCCTTCCGGGAAAAGCAACAGACAGAAACAGAGGCGGCCCTGGAAAAGAATCGCTCCACCCTCGACCAGTCCGGAGAAGAGATCCGGCGCATTCAGGAGGAGCAGGGCCGGCTCGGGGAACAAAAGGTGAAGGCTTACCCGGCCCCTTAAACACATCTGA
>JAJDFU010000288.1 GCA_020528935.1 Saprospiraceae bacterium
GAGGATGCCCCCCCCTGATCGGCATTTTTGGTCAGACCGGTGAGCATGGAGGAAAGTGCGCCGTTGGCCGCAATGGCTGTCTGTTCCTTGTCGGCGCCGCCCAGTTGCTCGCTCAACTGGTCGATCATTCGGTCGTCGAGTTGGTTCTTCAGCAGGTCAAAAAGTTGGTTCATTATTTATTGGTTTTGTTTGTGATGAATTCATGCATTGCTTCTCCGAAAAAAGATCTGAAAGCCCGATCAGAGCGGCCGGATTTTAAGTGTTGTACCCTGCGGTACGGCTTTTTTATTGGTCGGCCACTGGTTTAGCTGCTTCAGCTGCTGGAGGGAGGTGCCTTTAAACTTTTCGGCAATATGGAGGAGCTTCTCCTTTTCTACCGGGGTGTAGGTGAGAAAGACCGGCCCGTCGAGTACGGGGGCTACCCGTTGCGACGATAGCGGTTTGATCTGCGGCCCGGGCAGGATGGGCATCTTTGCGATGGATTCCACGGGCAAAAACACCTTGTAGGTACTGGGCTGAAAGAGCGTGAGCTTCTGGCCGGGGTGCACGTAGGTGCTCGGCAGGTCATTCCAGGCCTTGAGCTGATGTACGCTCAGCTCGTAGATGCGCGCAATGCTGAAAATGGTCTCTCCTTCTCCTACAATGTGATGGATGCGGCTGTAGCCCTGGTTTTGGGTATTCTCCGGGGCGGTCAGAAAAACCGGCCGGTTCAGCATGTCGCGGGCGTCCCTGGAGGGATCCGGTGGGCTGTTCAGGAAGTGCTCCATAACCGGTATCACGCGTTTGGGCAGGCGAAGCATATACCCCTGCGGATTGCGGGGTATAAACCCCTTGGTGAAGGTGGGGTTGAGCAGTTCGATCGCATCCAGCGGCAGGCCGGTGACCTGTGCGATCTGGTAAAAACTCAGCTCCCGGTGTACGCGCAGCTGCCGGGTGAGCTGGAGGTCCAGGCTGGGGTATCGCGGCTCGAGGTCGTGTGCCTCGTGGTGCGCCATGAGGTAGTGGGCACCGATAAAGGCCGGCACGTAATTGCGGGTTTCGCGCGGCAGGAACCGCTGGATCTTCCAGAAATCTTTGCTGCGCCCCCGTTTTATGGCCCGGCTTACCCGGCCGCCGCCGCTGTTGTAGGCCGCTATGGCGAGCTCCCATTCTCCGAAGCGCTCATAGGCTTTCTTCAGATAGCGCATGGCCGCATCCGTGGAGCGCTCCGGATCGCAGCGCTCGTCCACAAACCGGTCGATGGTCAATCCAAAGGCCCGCCCCGTTTCAGGCATGAACTGCCACAATCCCACTGCACCGGCATGGGAAAGGGCCTTGGGATCCAGTGCCGACTCTACGACGGCCAGGTACTTGAGCTCATTCGGCAGGTCGTACTGCTCGAGATAGCGCTCGAAAAGGGGAAAATACAAGAGGGCCCGCCCGAGAATGCGCTCGGAGTGCTCCCGCTGCAGCATCACATAGGTGCGGATGTAGCTGCGCACGGCCGGCGTATAGCGCGGTGCGATAGCGGAATTGGGCAGGGCAGCTACCCGGCTGCTCACGATGGCTTCGTCGAAAGCGCCACCGGCAGAGAGCGGCTTGTTCACAAGGAGGAAAAAAGCGAGCAAGCAAAGCAGGGGTAAGGGGAAAATGCCACGATCGTTCATGGAGGATTTGGGGTTACTGAGGTTTACATGGCATAAAAGTAAGGATAATAGCCCACTGCACATAGAAAGTTCTCTAGGATGATTTGCCCGTCAGCTGGTGAGCCAGTGCCAGCAGGGCCGGTTCTGCAAAGGCCGGGCCGAGCAGCTGCATACCCAGGGGCAGTTTGCCGTCTTTGTATCCGAACGGTATGGAGATGGCAGGCAAGCCGGCCATATTGGCCATCACGGTAAACTGATCGGCCAGGTACATGCCGACCGGATCGTCGGTCATCTGGCCCAGCGGCCAGGCCGGGCTCGGCGTGGTGGGCAGCAACAGCAGATCGCAGTTTTCCCACAGCCGGTCCAGTTCGCGCTTTATCAGCCGGCGCACCTGCTGGGCCTTGCGGTAGTACGCGTCGTAATAGCTCGCACTCAGCACGAAGGTGCCCAGCATAATGCGCCGCTTCACCTCCGCACCGAAACCCTCGGTGCGCGACTTCCGGTACAATTCCCCGACATCCCCGGCCCGGGCCGTTCGATGGCCATAGCGCAAGCCGTCGTACCGGGCCAGATTGGAAGAAGCCTCGGCCGTGGCCATCACGTAATAGGCGGGAACGAGATAGTTCAGCAAGGGGATCTGTACCGGCTCGAGCCGGTGCCCCCGCTTTTCCAGTTCGCCCTGCAAGTTGGAATAAGCTTCCGCTATGGCCGGATCCACTCCCTGCCCTTCACCCAGGGCGAGCCAGGCGATTCGCCTGGGGGAATCGTCGCGGAGCAGGGGCTCCAATTCGGGGACCGGTTCCAGACTTACGGTGCTGTCGTATGGGTCCGGCCCGGCTATGACCTGCAGCAGCAGAGCGGCATCCGTAGCGGTGCGGCTCAGTATGCCGATCTGGTCGAAGGAGGAGGCGTAGGCGATGAGCCCGTGCCGGGAGATGCGTCCGTAGGTGGGTTTCAGGCCGAACACTCCGCAGAAAGCGGCCGGCTGACGCACCGAGCCGCCCGTGTCGGAACCCAGGGAGGCCAGGCAGGTACCGGCCGCTACGGCTGCTGCCGAGGCCCCCGATGAGCCGCCCGGTACGCGTTCGGGGTCGACCGGGTTGCGGGTAGGGCCGAAGGCGGAATGTTCGTTGGTGGAGCCCATGGCAAACTCGTCGCAGTTTACCCGGCCCAGAATAATGGCATCTTCGGCCAGTGCGCGTTCCACCGCAGTGGCCGAAAACTGGGATTCAAAGCCTTCCAGCATGCGCGATCCCGCACTTACCCGGTGGCCGGCATAACACAGTACATCCTTGATACTGAGTACACAGCCGAACAGGCGGCCGGGCTCCTCCCCTTTAGCCAGGCGGGCGTCGCTTTCCGAGGCTTTGGCCAGGGCTTCCTCGCGAAATACCTCCAGATAGATGTTGAGGGCGCGGTTGCGCTCTGCCTGTTCCAGGTAGTGCTCCACCAGTTGCCGGCAATGGAGGTTCCCCCCGCGCAGGGCGGCCTGGATAGCGGGAAGGTCGGGAGGTACGGTCATGATTGCAGGCGGGATAACAGGGTGTTTAGCGGCAGGGCCTCCTGCTCGCCGCTGTGCATGTCTTTCAGGCTCAACCGGCCGCTTTGCATTTCCTCGCTGCCAATGAGCAGGGTGTAGGGCACCCCGCGCTCGTTGGCGTACTTCATCTGCTTTTTCAGCTTGGCAGGCTCGGGGTACAGCTCGGCATTGATGCCCGCCGACCGCAGCCGGCCGGCGATGCCGAATGCATAACGGTGGGTGGCTTCGTCGAAGGCGATGAGCAGCACTTTCAGGGCCTGGGCATCGGCCGGCGGGAAAAGCTGCAGTTCCTCCATCAGGTCGTATATGCGCTCGGCGCCGAAGGATATGCCTACGCCCGAACTGCCCTTCATGCCGAAGATGCCGGTGAGATCGTCGTAGCGCCCGCCGCCGCCTAGGCTGCCCATTCGGATGCCGGGATGGCGCGCCGTGTCGGCATTCACCTCGAAAATGCAACCGGTGTAATAGTCGAGCCCGCGCGCCAGGGTGACGTCGAAGCG
>JAJDFU010000172.1 GCA_020528935.1 Saprospiraceae bacterium
TTTTCGCCATGGCCGGCTTCAGTGAGGGGCTGCTGAACTGCGATACCGGCGCACCAGACCGGCTGCGCTGGTTGTGCATCCGAGCCTGCCGCTTGTTCGTGATCGGATACTTCGCGAGCTACCCCGTGTACAAGGCCCGGCGGGGCTTTGATGCCCCCCCGCCGGAGAGCCGGCTCAGCCCCGACCGGCAGGACGTTTTCAGCACGCGGGAGATCTACCGTGCAGGTGAGCTGTTTGCGCTGGTCTTCAGCTGGTACAGCAAACACCTGGGCAAAGCCGCCGCCTTCTGCCTGCTCACCGCCGCGCTATTTACGGCCTTGCTCTTTTTGCCGGCCGACCGCCCCCCCACCGAGATCATGTTTTTCCCCGACCGGCTTTTCGGCACCATGAGCGCGCTGGACCAGTTTTTCCGCAACCCCGGCGCGCCCTGGCTGCCGGTGGTCTGGTTTGTGCTGGTGGCCGCCCTGCTGGCCTTCGCCGGCCGGCTGATCCTGCTGGAGACCCAGCCCGACCGCCCTCGCCATGCCCGGCAAGGGCTGATGGACCTGCTCCGCACGATCCTGCCCGCCGCCCTGCTCGCAGGGATGTTCGCCCTGGGCAACTGGCTGGGGGTTCTGCTGTTTTTGGGTACGGGGGCTTTCCTGCTGCTTTGGGCCTTTGCCGGCCTGGAGCAAAACCGAACCCCCGGAACGGCCCTTCAACTGGCCTTTTCCCTGGTTCCCGGCAGTACCGCCATGCTTGCCGGTTTGTTCTTTTCGCTCCTCTTTCTCGGGCTGATCGTGTTCAACATTGCCGACAGTCCTCTGATGCGCAACTACCTCGGTTTGGTCAGCTGGATCGTTGCCCTGGAGCAGGAGGCCCTGGACCAGGTCGTGACGGTCCTGCTCACCTTTGTCAACAGCTTTGTGCTGCATCTCTTTTTTCTTACCCTATCTTTAGGTATCGGGCTGGCCTTTTACAGCCTCAGGGAAATTAACCAGGCCGTCGGCTTGCGGACCGCTATTCAGGAAGTGGGCACGGCCAAAACCCTTCGGGGGCTGGAGCGGGAGTGATCAAGCGAATACATATCAGTAATGCAGGCCTTTTGGGGCCGGCCGTCTGGCTCCTGGCCGTCCTGGGAGTGCCTGTGGCCGCGCCCCTGTTTGGCCAAACGGGTGCTGCAGAAGACCCGATTGAGCTGGACCGGGACCACTGGAAAGACCTGACCGCACCCCTGGACTACCGCACGGAAGCCCCGGTGCAGGAACCGCAAAAGAAACGTCCTCCGCTGTTTGGCCCGGAATCCTATCAGGTGATGCGCATTCTCCTCATTCTCGTGGCGGCCGTACTGCTTGCCCTACTGCTTCGGGCCATAATTCTGGCCAACCGGCAAGCCAAAGACCGAAAGCTGAAAGGCCGGCCTACCGTGATCGAACTCGAGCAGCTGGAGGATCAACTGGAGGAGGCCGACATCCGGACGCCACTCAAAAAGGCCGTGCGGGAAGGGCAATACGGCCTGGCCGTCCGCCTGTATTACCTGATCGTCCTGCAGGCCCTCAGCCGGCAACAGTGGATACGATGGAAGCGAGAAAAAACCAATGCCGAATACCAGCGCGAACTGATCGGCGCCCCCTTTGCAGACCGCTTCACAAAACTCACCGGATTATTCGAGCGGATCTGGTACGGCGATCAGCGCGTGGATGAAAAGCGATTCGAAGCGATACAGGTGCAGTTTCAGCAACTGCTCTCGCGGATCGAGCAGGCCGGGACCCCTAAATCAGCCCCATGAGCGCACGCCAGAGAGTAATCCTGTTCTTAATCCTGCTGGGCCTGGTGCTCACCGGATTGCTCATTTATTTCTACATGGAGGGGCAAAAGCAGACCAATTGGTCGATAAACTTCGACTCGGATTCCGACCAACCCTACGGCACCTCGGTGATCCGGAAGCTGATCGAACGAGCGTCGGGGCGACACGACTTCATTCTACTCGAGGAAGCCCTGCACGAGGCCCTTCCCAGAGATGCCGGTGCCGGTGCCGGCTACGTCCACATCGGCATGGGCACATACTACGACAGCCTGGACCTGGATGCCCTGCTCGCTTTTGTGGAAGCCGGGCACACCGCGTTTCTCAGCAGCCGCTACCTGCCCTACAAACTGCTGGATACCCTCCTGCCCACGGGGCTGTGCGCTGATCTGATGCCCGGCGACTATCCGCACCATTCTGCGTTCCGGGTCTACCTTCAGCTGACGCAGCAGGACTCGCAAACCTACGAATACCACGTGCGCGGCCGCTCGGACACCCTGCTGTATTACTGGGATTGTCTGTACCATGCCGGCTATTGCGATCCGCCGGCCGGGCTGCTGCCCCTGGGCACCCTGGATACGATCCTGGTCAATTTTGCCCGGATCCCTTTCGGGGAGGGAACCTTCTTGCTGCACACCACGCCGATAGCTTTTACCAATTTCGCTCTTTTGGAGGAGTCCCATTTTGAATACGCCCGGCGCGTACTGAGCTACCTTCCGGAGGGCCCGGTGTATTGGGATCGCCAGCGCGAGCAAACGCGGCCGTTTCCTCCTCGCAATCAGCGCTATTCGGCCAGGAGTCCGCTGCAGTACGTGCTTGGCCAGCCCCCCCTGGCCTGGGCCTGGTACCTCATGCTGGCCCTGGGTTTGCTATACGTGCTTTTCCAGTCCAAAAGGCGGCAGCGCATCGTGCCCGTCCTGGAAAAAAATACCAACACTTCCCTGGAATTCGTATCTACCATCGGGCGGCTGTATTTCATGCAGCAGAACCACGGGCAGTTGTGCCGGCAGAAGACGCGCCTGTTTCAGTCCTTTATCAGCCGGCGCTACGGTTTGCCGGCGCGCAGCCTGCGCGATCCCGTCGAGCGGCATCGCCTGGCCCAAATGTCCGAGATCCCCCAGGAGGAGATCGAGCGCATTGCTACTCTGGCTCAGAATATCGAGGGCGCCGCCCAGGTGAGCGAGCGCACCCTGGAGGAATACCACCACTTGTTGGACCACTTTTACAAAAACTGCAAATAGCTCATGGAGGAATACAACGACCCCCGAAGCGGCGATCAGCCCGACGACCTGAATCCGCCGGCCGGCCCGGAGCCTCAGCCCGAGGATTGGGACCGCCCCCGCCTGGACCTCAGCCATGTGCGCGTGGCGGTAGAGCGCATTCAGGAAGAACTGGACAAAGTCATCGTCGGCCAGCAAAACACCATTGAATTGCTGCTGGGCGCCATCTTTGCCGGGGGCCACGTCCTGCTGGAGGGCGTTCCCGGCATTGCCAAGACCCTTACGGCCAAGCTGCTGGCACAGACTCTGGATGCCCGTTTCTCCCGCATCCAATTCACACCGGACCTCATGCCGAGCGATGTGCTCGGCACTACCGTGTACAACATGAAGGAAGGCGAGTTCTACTTCAGTCACGGTCCGGTTTTTGCACAACTCATCCTCATCGATGAGATCAACCGGGCACCGGCCAAGACCCAGGCCGCGCTCTTCGAGGTCATGGAAGAGCATCAGGTCACCGTGGACGGAAAGACCTACCCCATGAGCTTTCCCTTCTTTGTGGTCGCTACCCAGAACCCCATTGAGCAGGAGGGCACCTACAAGCTGCCCGAAGCACAACTGGACCGCTTCCTGCTCAAGATCAACATGGACTACCCCAACCTGGCCGAAGAGCAGCAGATCCTGCGCCGTTTCCGCCACGACTTCAGCATGCAGGTCAAAGAAGATGTGAAACAGGTACTGACCAAGGAGGATATTGCCCAATGCCGGGCCCTCATCCAACGCATACACATGCGGGAAGAGCTCCTGGATTACATCGCCGCCATCGTGCACAATACCCGCAACAACGGCAATCTCTTTCTGGGCGCTTCGCCCCGGGCATCCCTGGCCATACTCAAGATGGCCAAGGCGGTAGCTGCCATGCGGGGCCGCGACTTCGCCACTCCCGACGACATCCAGCACGTGGCCTATCCCGTGCTCAACCACCGCATCCTGCTCACTCCCGAACGCGAAATGGAGGGGTACACCACCGGCGATGTGATCGCCGATATTCTTGAATCCATAGAGGTACCGCGCTAGCAGATGTTTCGACAGATCTATCTCACGGGGCGTTTTTTTTGGCTGTTCAGTATACTGGCCATTGCTTTTGCGCTCAGTTTTTTTGTGCAGGCGCTTTTTCCGCTGCTCCAGGCCCTGTTTGTGCTGGCCCTGGCCGTCTTCCTGCTGGACGGTCTGCTGCTGTTCGGGCGGAAAAAGCTGATCGAGGCCGAGCGGCAGCCCCCCAGAGTGCTATCCCTGGGCGACCAGAACAAGGTGGCGCTCCGGGTGGAAAACACCTCCGAGCTCACCCTGCGCATAGCCCTGCTGGACGAATTGCCCGTGCAGTTTCAGGTGCGCGACTTCCTTTACCAAACGCAGCTGCCTGCCGGGGAGGAAAAGACCCTGACCTATGAATTGCGACCGGTGACGCGCGGGGCCTATGCCTTCGGCAAGCTGAATGCCTTCATTTCCACCCGTATCGGCCTGCTGAGCCGCCGGGTCCGTTTCCCCCTGGAAACCTCCGTGCCCGTGTACCCTTCCATCGTGCAAATGAAGCAGTACGCCCTGCGGGCTTTCGATCGCATCAGCGTGCAAAAGGGCATCAAGAAAATGCGCCGCATCGGGCATTCCTATGAATTTGAGCAGATCAAAAACTACGTGCGCGGCGACGACTACCGCAGCATCAACTGGAAGGCGAGTTCCCGCATGGCCGAACTGATGGTCAATCAATACGAAGACGAACGCGCCCAGCAGGTGTACTGCATACTGGACAAAAGCCGGAGCATGCACATGCCGTTCAACGGCATGAGTTTGCTGGACTACGCCGTCAACGCCAGTCTGGTGATCTCCAACATTGCCCTGCAGAAACACGATCGCGCCGGCCTGTTTACCTTTTCGGACAAGATCGGCACCACCCTCAAGGCCGACAGCAGCCCGCTGCAACTCAACAAGATCCTGCAGGCGCTGTACGCAGAAAAAGCCCGCTCGGTAGAGGCCAATTACGAATTGCTTTACCAGGCCGTGCGCAAGCTGCTCGGCCGGCGCAGTCTGTTGCTGCTGTTCGCCAATTTCGAAAGCACCTATGCCCTGGACCGGGTGCTGCCCCTGTTGCGGCGACTGCACCAACGGCATCTGCTCGTGGTGATCTTTTTCGAAAATTCCGAAATCCGGGAGTATACCGAGCAATCGGCCGAAACGCTGGCCGGCATTTACGAGCAAACCGTCGCGCGTCAGTTTTTGGAGGAAAAAGCCCAAATGGTGTACAAGCTTCGCCAGTACGGCATCCAATCCGTGCTCACGCCGCCGGAAGACTTGTCGGTGAATACCATAAACAAATACCTGGAGCTGAAGGCCCGCGGCCTGATCTGAGTCGTAAACGCCGTGGGATTTTCCGCCCAAGGGGCTGACGAATGGCAAAACAGAGCGCACCAAATCACGATAAGCAGGATAGCTCATTTGCTGCCCGCCCCACATTGGGGCATCAAAAACTTTGAAATGGTCAGGGTAATACGGACGATCTTTCGGATATCCGCATCGAAGATGCTGCCATCATAAGGAGTTGAAAATACGGGTACTTTCAACCCTTTATCGTCATTATTCAGGGGTTCTCGTGAATAATCCGGGCTTAATCCAGAACCTCGAATTCGGTGCGCCGATTCATGCGCCGGTTTTCGGGGCTGCTGTTGGGCACGAGCGGACTGCTCTCCCCAAAGCCCTTGTAGCGCAAACGCTCCGCTGCAATGCCGGCCTTGAGCAGGTAGTCGTACACGGCCCGGGCCCGGGCTTCAGACAGCTGCAGGTTGTCGGCCTCGCCGCCTATGTCGTCGGTATGGCCGTTGATGCGAATGCGCAGGGTGGGATGCTCGTTCAGCAAAGCGACCAGTCGATCCAGCTCCAGGCGCGAGGCGGGCAGCAACTCGGCGGATCCCGTGTTGAAGAAGACGTTGCGCAACACCACCGGCTTGTCCGGGCGGGGCAGCTCACCGGAGGACGGTATGGGGCTCAGGCTGGCTTCCAGCCGAAAGGGCTGACCGGGGTCGTTTTGCTCCTTCAGGGCGAAATTCTCGGAATAGAACAAATAGCCTTCTTTACTGATATTGAGCGCGTAGTCGCGCCCGGAGGGCAGCACCAGCAGAAAAGCCCCTTTTTCCGGCGTGGAGACCGTGCTGGCGGCTTCCTCGCCGTCATCGAGGGTGGTAATGCGCGCCTGGGCCGCCAGGGGTTGGCCGGTGCGAGCATCGGTGACGATGCCCTTCACATACGTCACGGGCTGGGGCCTGGCTTGCTCATGCAGGGGAAAAGCATAAATGTCCGGATTGCGGGGTACCCCGGGCGTGCGCGCCTCGGCCAACCGGTCGCTGGCGTAGTAGGCTGTTTGGCCGTCCAGGCTGACGATAAGGGTGGCTTCCACCTGGGTGGTATTGATGGGATAGCCCAGGTTTTGGGGCTCCCCCCAGGAACCGTCCGGTTGCCGACGGGCCAGGTAGATATCCGACTCTCCCATTCCGGGATGGCCTTCGGAAATAAAGTACAGGGTTTGGCCGTCGGGATGAATGAAGGGAGCCTGATCGTCCTTGGCGGTATTAATGACCGGGCCCATATTTTCCGGCTCGGACCAGCTTCCATCGGCGAGGCGTCTGCTCTTCCACAGGTCTATGCCGCCCTCGCCGCCCTCCCGCCGGGCGGCAAAGTAGAGCAGGCGCCCGTCGGCCGAGAGGGCGGGCTGAGACTCCCAGGCGCGGGAATTGACCGGTGGCCCTACATTGCGCGGGCTCGTCCAGCGACCGCCGGTATATTCGGAAAAGTACAGATCGCAGCTGCCGTAGCCGTCGCGGCGGTTGCAGGCGGTGAAGAAGAGCAGGCGCCCATCCGCAGAAAGGGACTGTGCCCCTTCGTTTCGCGGGGTATTGATCTCCTTCAGCGGGCGGCTCGGCGTCCAGTTGCCCTCGTCGTCCTTGCGGCTATAAAAAAAGTCCTCCTGGCGGTTGACCACCCGGGTGAAGATGAGCGTTTCGCCATCGGCCGACAGGGCCGGCAGGTATTCCGGGGCATCCGAATTGATGGCCGGGCCGAGGTTTTCGGGCTCGAAGGGAACGGGATCGGCCATGGCCCGGGCCGCAAAGCGGCTCTGCTCCAGATAGTCTTCGGCCCGCCGGCGCAGGCGGTCGCGCGAGCCGGCCCGCTCCAGAAAGCCCTCGAAAAAGGGTACGGCCTCCTTGTACTGCTGGTCCCGATAGGCCGAAAGCGCTGCCTGGTACCACACAAAGGCATCGTACTCCGGAGCCATATCCAGCGCCTGCCGGAACCCGAGCAATGCCTGCTCATACTGTTCCATATCGTAGAATATGGCGGCCCGCTGAATGATAGCTTCCAGCAGCTTAGGCTCTACGGACAAGGCTTTGTCCAGTTGCCGGAGCGCCTGCTCGTAGCGGGCGCCCATGCTGTACTCCACGGCGAGCTCATAGGCTTTTTGCGCTTTGCGTTTGGCCTGGTCCAGAGGGGTGAAATCCTGGGCCGATGCGAGAAAGGGGAACAGAAGCAGAATCAGAAAACCGAATAGCTGACGCAAAAGGGTTTGGAATATGCCCAACCCGCTTCGGCCAGGACATGCTGTGCCTGAAGTAGATGGGGAAGCCCGATCCATGTCGAGCGCAGTGTGCAAAGAGGGAGTGTGTATCATGAAAGCAAAAAAAAACGGCCATTCACTAAGACAGGGAATGGCCAGTTGGGTTTAGCAAGTCGTTAGCCGCCGTCCGGTTCTAGACAGCAGTTTCTTCCAGCAGCCGGCGAGCGCGACTGGAACCGTAGCGCGCGGCATTCTGCAGGTCCTGGGTAAATTCCTCTTTTCCGGCTTTTTTTCGGGCGATTCCCCGCAGCAGCAAGGGTTCTTTTTCCGACGGACATCCTTCGCCGACCTCGATATTCATGGACTGGGTGAAGGCCTCGATAGCGGCGTCGTATTGTCCGAGTCCGAGCAGGGTTTTGCCGTAGTCGAAGAAAGCTTTTTTGCGCCAACTGTAGTTGGGATTTTCCGGCTCAAAGGAGCGGTTCGTGAACAACTTCAGTTCGAAAGCTGCCCGTTCGTAGTTCTCCGTCTTCAGCAGGCACTCGCCTTTCAGGCGCCGGGCTTCCCAATGCAGAGGTTGTAAGGGAATGGAGTTTTTTACGACATGCTGCAGCCATTCGATGGCCCGGTCGTAGCGTTGTTGCTCCAGTGCGATCTGGGCCCCTCCCCAGTAGGCCGAAGCCAATTGCGGATTGATTGCCACGGAGCGCTCAAAGTCCTGCTCGGCAGCTTCCCATTCGCCCAGGCGAAACAGCAACTGGGCGCGCTGCTCCAGCGCCTCGGCATGGCGGTCGAAGCGGTCGACGGCGCGGCTCAGCAGTGCCAGCGCTTCTTCGACCTGCTCTTCGCGTTGGGCCAGCCGGCGTCCGCGCAGAAAAGCCTGTACGGTTTGCTTGTCGGATTGCGGTTCGATAAAAATGCGGTCCAGCGCCTTGCCCGCTTCCAGTCGCCAGCCGTAAATGGATCCCGACAGCGCGAATTGCGCTACCGACTCCAGCAGGTGTACACTATTCTTCCAGGTTTTATCTGAAGTTTGCAATACACAGCGGGTGATATCCAGCCTTTTCGATTCCTCCGGGAAAATGGTTTCCGCCTGAAGAGCCAGGTCGTTCTTGTAGTACACTTCCCCCCGGTGCTGGTATAACTCTACTGCTTTCTCAAAGCTTCTAGATGACCCGAATTCCAACCTGCCCCAAAAGATGGTCTTGTAGGTCATTGTTCAAGTGGTTTTAAAACTATTTCATTTTTTGGTACATAAAATCGCCTTCTGATCCCAATAATCAGCCTTGCAGTGCCCTTATTCCAAACAGGATTTGACCGGATCGGCGGAATGCTGCATTCCATCCATTCCGTATCCAAAAGCCAACATGCTCATGTAAAAAGTCGCCGTACAGGTGCGGTGCCACTCGATACCGCCGGGACAACCCGTATCCCGATGCCATTCGCCTTCGCATTCCCGTTTTTCAGGGGAAACGAAGATGGTTCATAACACGTCAAACGATCTTCAAGTGGTCTTTTGCCAATGGTGCTGAAACGTCAAACTTACCTGGCAAAGAGGTGAAATTGATGCACGCTTTTTCCAAAGCGACAGGAATGTAAAGTTGCATTTTTTTCCTGAAATGTACAACCGTTTAACAATCAGCAGCTTAAAAAAGACGCAACTTTTGGCACAGCAAGCCGTTCTCCAAAAAAAATTTGGCGAAAAGAAGTCCTGGCCAATGAAAGCCCGGCAGAGGTGGGGGCTCGGATGCGAAGGGAAGTGCACCTTCGTTTTCGAGAAAGGATGCTGCGCAGCGACGGATAAGCCTGACGCGAAATGGTGTGGGAGTGCCCCAGACCGTTTCGGTCGGTATATCTTTCCGGAAAGGACAACGCTCACCTTGCTGAGCGCGAAGACAGAAGGCTTCTTCCGGCGGCAACTATGGCCAGGACGACCGGCAAACACTTGCTCCGCAGAGCGAAGGCCTAGCGACCGGAGGCATCTGCCCCTTTGATGTTTCTCAGTTCGGGCTTGAGGTCACCCATTTTGATGACCTTCACTTCGGTGCGGCGATTGTACTGGTGCTCGGCATCGGAGCAGCGCACCCCGTCGGAACACTGGTTGCGCAGGCGGGTTTCACCGTATCCGTAGGCCTTGATGCGATTCGGGCGGATGCCGCGCCGCACCAGGAAGGCCTTCGCCGATTCGGCCCGCTTCAGGCTGAGGCCCAGGTTGTATTCCCTGGTGCCGCGGGAGTCGGTATGGGCACCGAGTTCCACTTCCATTTCCGGATAGGCTTTCATGAGCTGAGCCAAAGCTTCCAGGTCCGAAGCCTGATCCTCGCGGATGGTGAATTTATTGAAATCGTAGTAGATGTCTTCCAGTACGATCACGGAGCCTTCCCGGATGTCGTCCCCGAAGGCCGTGGGTACGCCCTGGATCGGCGCCAGGTCCAGTTTGGCCGAGATGGAGCGCTGGCCGCGCAGGTACTCCGTCGTCACGCTGGCGCATCCGTTCTGAAAGCCCTCCCGCTGCCCCACCAGGGCCTACGCACCGCCGATATCCAGGCCTGCTGTAAATTTTCACTGTGTTTTGGCTCGCGAGAACTCTTCCTTTGCGTTCCATCCGTTTATGATG
>JAJDFU010000448.1 GCA_020528935.1 Saprospiraceae bacterium
GCCCCAGCCACCACCCCTGGCCGAAGAGGGGCAGGCAGGCGGTAAAGAAGAACAACAGTAGGGTTCCGCTTCGCAAAAACGGCTTTGCTGGTAAAGTCATCCTCGGTTTGGTTTATGTGCATCAATCCTGTGCGCGGGATTTCTCGCCAAACAGCTTTTCAAAAAGACCGCTTGTGCAAAGGTAGAAAGCCCGAAGGGCGATATCGTTCTCCATTGGAAAAGACGTAAACGGATTCCAACCAAAAGATATCCGGCAGAGGCTCTACCCGGCAGGCGATCGGCGCAGCCGGGAAAACGGTCCTTTATTGCATTCCCGCATCTATTCGTATTTTTTGGACTGAAAGAAAGAAGAGGCAAGCCATGAAGTTTGGAAAGCTGAAGGAGATCGAGGGCGTGGACTTCTCCCTTCCCCCGGATCACCCCGCAACGGGAACCGCACTGGAATCCCTGCCGAAGCGCGGCGTTCCTGCGGAGGTGTACCTCGGCGGTACGGGCTGGTCCATGAAGGAGTGGGTCGGTTCGGTATATCCGCCCAAGACCCCTTCCCGCCAATACCTTCGGGCCTATGGCCAGCAATTCAACACTATTGAGCTGAATACCACCCACTACCGCATTCCGACCGCAGAAACGGTAGATCGATGGCTGCGGGAAACCCCGGAAGATTTTCGCTTTTGCCCCAAGGTACCCCAGGTGATGAGCCACAGCCGCGACCTGGGCCTGCAGTCCGAAGCCTTTCCCGCCTTCACCCGCGTTATCGGACGCATGGGCCAGCGGCTGGGGTGCTGTTTCATTCAACTGCCTCCCCATTTCGGCACCGGAAAAGCCCCGGTATTGTCGAGCTTTCTCAAGGCCTGGCCGGCAGAGTTGCCCCTGGCGGTCGAATTCCGGCACGCCTCCTGGTTTTCCGGCGAACCCAAAGTGGCCGCCGAACTGTTTGAGGAAATGGAGCGCCTGGGCAAGTACACCGTTCTGACGGATGTGGCCGGCCGGCGCGACGTCCTGCATATGCGGCTCACCGGCCCCGTTGTGCTCCTGCGTTTTGTGGGCAATGGCCTGCACCCCACGGATTACGAACGCGCTGACGCCTGGGTGAGGCGACTGTCCATCTGGGCCGAGCAGGGATTGCGCGAAGCGTATGTGTTTCCGCATCAACCGGACAACCTGAAAGCCCCGCAAATGGCTGCCTATCTTCTGGAAAAACTCCGGGAAGCCGGCTTGCAGCGGGTGCGCGGTCCCCAATTGCGTTCGGAACAAAGCCAGTACCGCTTATTCGATTAAGAAAATACGACGCCCTATGGTTTCCGGCAAATCCCCCCGTACCGACACCCAGTCCAACTTCACGCCCAGCCCCAATGTGCTGAGCACGGAAGACGGCCTGCCTTTTGTCGATCGCGATATCAGCTGGCTGTCCTTCAACTACCGGGTGCTGCAAGAGGCCATGGACCCCACGGTACCGCTCTTTGAACGCATCAAGTTTCTGGCCATTTATTCTTCCAACCTGGACGAGTTTTTTCGCGTGCGCATGGCCAACCACCGCAACCTGCTCCGTCTGGAAAAGAAAACCAAACTGGAGCTGGAGATCTCGCCCAAAAAGCTGGTCAAGGAGATCCAGCGCATCGTCAACCTCCAACAGGAGCAGTTCAGCAACATCTTCGAATACCAGATCATCCCCGAACTCAAGCAACACAGCATCCACCTGCTGCGTCGCCTGGACCTGGATCCCACCCAGCAGGAATTCGTGGAAAACTACTTTCGCGACCACATGCTTCCTTTTGTACAGCCGGTTTTACTGGTGAAAAACCGGATCCGGCCTTTCCTGAACAACGCCGCCCTCTACCTCACCGTACTGATGCACGCCAAGGACGCTCCGGAGGAGCAACACGAGTTTGCACTGGTCAAAATACCCTCGGACTACCTGCCGCGTTTTGTAGAATTGCCGTCCTCAAGCCACCGGCGCGACCTCATCATGCTGGACGACATCGTGCGGCACAACGTATCCTACCTGTTCCCGGGCTACAAGATCCTGGACACCTACTCCATCAAGCTCACCCGGGATGCCGAACTGTACATAGACGACGAATTTTCGGGCGATCTCATCAAAAAGATCAAGGACAGCCTGGTCAAGCGCAACGTCGGGCCGGCCTCCCGCTTCGTGTACGACCGGGAAATGCCCTCCGATCTGCTCCGATTCCTGACCGATGTGTTCGAGCTGGAGAAATACGACATACTTAAGGAAGGGCGCTACCACAACAACTTTGACTTCTTTCGCTTCCCCGATTTCGGCATGGACCACCTGAAAAATCCGCCCCTGCCGCCCCTGGCATACGGTCCGCTGGAGCAGGCGGAAGATTTCTTCAAGGCCCTGCGCGAGCGAGAGCACCTCATTCACGTGCCTTACCACTCATACGAAAGCGTCGTCCGCTTTTTTGAAGAAGCTGCTGCCGATCCCAAGGTTACGCACATCAAGATCACCCAGTATCGCGTGGCCAAGAAATCGCGCATCATGCAAGCCCTCATGGATGCCGTGCAGGCCGGCAAGCGGGTAAGTGTCTTCATCGAGGTTAAAGCGCGCTTCGACGAGGCCGCCAATCTGGAATGGGGCGAAAAGCTCGAAAAGGCCGGCGTAGCCGTGCACTACAGTTTCCCGGGCGTGAAGGTGCACGCCAAGATCGCACTGGTGCGCCGCCTGGAAGAAGACGATGCGGAACTGTACACGTACTTGTCCACCGGCAACTTCAACGAAGATACCGCCCGGGTGTACAGCGACTTCGGCCTCTTCACCACCGACAAGCGCCTGACGACCGAAGTGGCCCGGGTCTTTTCCTTTCTGGAAACCGTGAAGGTGCCTCAACAGAATTTCGAGCACCTCCTGGTGGGGCAGTTCAACCTGCAGACCGAACTCGAAAAACTCATCGACCACGAGATCGAACAAGCCAAACAGGGACGGCAGGCTCGGATCGTACTGAAGATGAACAGCATTCAGGATCGATATATGATCGAAAAACTGTACGAGGCCAGTCGCGCCGGCGTTCAGGTCCAATTGATCATTCGCGGTATATGCTCCCTGGTGCCCGGCCTCAAGGATTTCAGCGAAAACATCGAGGCCTTCAGTATCGTAGATCGATTCCTGGAGCACGCCCGGGTATTCCTCTTTCACCACGGGGGGGCGGAAAAGATGTACCTCTCCTCGGCCGACTGGATGGTGCGCAACCTGCACTACCGGGTAGAAACAGCTTTTCCCATTTACGATGCCGCGATCAAAGAAGAAATTCGCGATTTTCTGAACATCCAGCTCAACGACAACGTCAAGGCCCGAATACTGGACCAACAGCTGACCAACACCTACCGGCAGACGAATTCCGACCTGGCTGTGCGTTCCCAGATCGAGGTGTACTACTACAGCAAGCGGCGGCTGGAACACTGGGAAGAAAAGCAACGGCTGGCTGAAATGGGAAGCCTGGGATCCTGAAACCTGCGCCCTTTGTAAAAGATACATTAACCCAATGTGAGCGCAGCTATAATTTTTTTTGGCGATTCCCTTGCGAGGACCGCTCACCTTGCCTTATATTTGCATCGCTTTTGAAGAAAAGCACTAAACAAGCGGATGTAGCTCAGCTGGTAGAGCGCAACCTTGCCAAGGTTGAGGTCG
>JAJDFU010000478.1 GCA_020528935.1 Saprospiraceae bacterium
TATGCAGTGATTAAGACCTCAAAACTGCCTTCTAAACCTATAAACAACCGAAAGCCCGAAAAGGTGCCACTGGACCGGAATGTTCCCAGGGAAAAAGAACTGAAATTGTCGGCTTCCATCCGGAAAAAGTGGGCCTCCACCACCTGGCTGGGGGGGTCGCCGGCCGGGTCCCGGAAAAACAAGCGAACGGTATCGTCGGTGCGGGTCAGTTCGCCGTCCGGGCGGATCAGGCTTGCGCCCTGCAGATAGTAGCGGATATCCTGGATGCGAAACACATTGCCGGCTCCGTCGGTATACAGGCTGTCGTAGCTGAAGTTGATGGTGGTATCAGGAGAAACGAACTGCTTGTGGCGGAAGACGAGGCGCAGCCGGGGATAGATGCAGCAATCGGCACAGGGGTTGTCGGCATCCACCTGGTAGTTGCTGGCCTCGATATCCAGGCAGCCTTCGATGGGTTCGGTGCAGGCGGCAGGGGCCAGCAACAGGAGCAGGCTAGCGACCACCCTGCTCGTACTCGCGCACCAGTTTCTTAATGATCTGCTTGACCTGAGTGGAGAACTCCTTGTGCAACATCCAGTTGTAGTAGTCCTTGTCTTTGGCCAGGGATTCGGCCACGGGTTTGCCCACATATTTTCCGAAATTAAACACCACTTGCCCCCGGTGATCGTACTTCAGCTTCTGGGTGGCATCCACAAAACGATGATCGTTGGTGAAATCGTGCAGGGCCTGAACATCCATGCGCACCGGGGCGGGGGTAGCCTTGCCGTCCTGGTCCTCGTAATCCACGCCCTCATAGCGCTTCAGCTGGCCCAGGAATACATCCACGGTAGCCTGTACGTCGGCGAGGGCATCGTGCGCATCCTCCATGTCCTTTTCGCAGTAAAACCGCAGGGCGGCCTTCAGGGTGCGGGGCTCCATCTTGTAGAAGATCCGCTGTACGTCGATGTGGCGGCGGTGGTTCAGGGAGAAATCCAGGCCGACGCGGGCAAATTCCTCCATGAGCATGGGGATGTCGAAGCGGTGGGAGTTGTACCCTGCCAGATCGGCATCGCCGATGAAGTCGTAGAGTTGCTGGGCGACTTGGGCGAAGGTCGGCTTATTGGCTACGTCCCCGGGTAAAATGCCGTGCACCTGCATGGCTTCCTCGGAAATGGGAATGCCCGGGTTGACGAGTTGGTTGAGCTGGGCCGGCTCCTCCCCGTTGGCGTGGTAACGGATCATGGCGATCTGGATGATGCGATCCCGGATCACATTGAGGCCGGTAGCCTCGATATCCAAAAAGACGAGATTGCGTTTCAGGACGAGTTCCATGATTCAGCGGTTGAGTTGGTCAATCCAGTCGGCTACGGCCGGCGTGTGCTCCACTTTCATCCCGCCTTCGGCCGTGCCTATGATGAGGTAGGTTTCCAGCCCGGGTTGCCGGCGGGCCAGTTCCAGGGCGCGCTCCGGCCCCAGCACCATGAAAGCAGTGGCATAGGCGTCGGCGGTCATGCAATCCGGAGCGAAGACCGAGGCGCTGAGCAGGCGGTTGCGTTCGGGGAAACCGGTGCGGGGGTTGATGGTGTGGCTGTATTTCTGTCCTTCTACTTCGTAGTAGTTGCGGTAGTTGCCGGAGGTGGCCAGGGCCCGGTCCTTCAGCGAAACCACGGCCTGCAGTTCGCGGGTGCCGGCCTCTTCCCTGGGCAGATTGATGCCGATGGTCCAGATGTTGCCCGCTTCATTTCGACCGCGGGCGCGCACTTCGCCGCCGATCTCCACCATGTAGTTTTTCACGTCCCGGCTTTCGAGGTACCCGGCGATGGCATCCACGCCGTAGCCCTTGGCAATGCCGCTGAAATCGAGCTGGATGCCCGCTCGCTTTTTGAGGAGCAGCCCGTCGGAACGAAACTGCAGCTTGTCCAGGCCGACCAGCCGGATCAGGGAGTCCACTTTCTGGCTGTCCACGGCCGTTACGGGTTTTTTCTTCGCATAGCCAAACCCCCAGTAGTTCACCAGGGGCATGACCGTGGGATCGAAGGCACCCCGGCTCCGCTTCCACACGTCCCGGGCCGCTCTGGCATTGGCAGCAAAATGCGGATGCTCGGCCAGCTGCCGGCTGTCCTGTTCCCGGTTGAAGCGGGAAATGATGGAACTGGGAATGTAGGTGGACACCTCCGCATTGAGGGCCTCGAGCAGGCTGTCTATGGCGGCCTGGCGGATCGCGCGGCCTTCCTCTCTGAAGGTGAGATGGTAGGTGGTACCCATGGTTTCGCCCTTCAGGTGCTGATAGGTGGCCCGGTCATCGGCACCGGACTGGCAGGAATAGAGCAGAAACCACAGGGGAAAAGCAAACAGAACGAAGGTGCGCATGGGGCAAATTTAATCGATTGAGCGAAAGCGGGCATCCAGGCTGTAGCGGCCCGGCCCGGTCAGCATCAGGGTCAGGAAGGCCGCGAGGTAGAGCAGGCCCAGCTCCAGGTCGGGCAGGGGGCTGCCGAAGTTGACGATGAAGACGGCCACGACCATCGTGATGAGCAGCGGGAAAGCAGCCCAGCGGGTGAACCACCCCAGGATGATCAACGAGGCACAGAGGCACTCGGCGAAGACGGCCAGCCCCAGGGATACCGCCGGCCCCAGGCCCAGCGGATCGGCAAAGGTTATCGGATCTGGTCCGAGCAGCTTCAGCAATTTCGGCCAGCCGTGTACGGTCAACATGAGGCCGCCGAAAAACAAGCGCAGGATGAAGAGGGCCAGGTCCAGGCCTTTGGGATACATCATTTGATCACAATTGTTCCGGGGGCCCTCCTCCCGGACCCACTACATGAAATACGCCAAACGCGGCGACTGTGTTCACACCGATCCTACGACTTGATCACGCCTTCTTCCACGGCTTCTTCCTGGTACCCGTGCAGCTGAACCGGCTTCCGGGCTTTGCGCAGCCTCATATTGAGGAATTCTACGGCCAGCGAAAAGGCAATGGCGAAGTAGAGGTAGCCCTTGGGTACCGCCCCGACCTCGGCGCCGGCTACGGTCAGGTGAGCCAGGTGGGCGCCTTCGGCCACCAGCATAAAGCCGATGAGGATGAGAAAGGCCAGGCCCAGCATCTGGATCGTGGGATGCTGGTTGACGAAATTGCCCACTGGTCCGGCAAAGAGCATCATGATAAGAATGGACGCCACTACCGCGATGATCATGATGAGCAGGTTGTCCGTGAGGCCGATGGCCGTCAGGATGGAGTCGAAGGAAAAGACGATGTTGATCAGGGTGATCTGAATGATCACATTGGTGAGCGAGCTGGCGGCTTTCTTTACTTTGGCCTTGTCGGCTTCGGTATCGCCCTCCAGCTTGTGGTGGATCTCGGAAGTAGCCTTGTACAGCAGAAAAATACCTCCGGCAAAGAGGATGAGGCTCTGCCCGGAAAAGGCCCCGTGAAACAGGGGCCAGTCGAGCTCGAAGAGGGGGTCCTGCATGGCGATGAGGTAGGAAATGCCGAAAAGCAGGACAATGCGGAAGGCCATGGCCAGCATGAGTCCGATGTTTCGGGCCGCAGCCTGCTGGTTTTCGGGGAGTTTATTGGCCGCAATCGTGATGAAGATGATGTTGTCCACGCCCAATACGATCTCCAGGAAGGTCAGGGTAAGCAGGCTTATCCAGACTCCTGCGC
>JAJDFU010000160.1 GCA_020528935.1 Saprospiraceae bacterium
CTAATTCCTCAACGGCTTATTCGTCTGCAGCATGTGCTGGATGCGCTCCAGGGTCTTTTGTTCGCCGCAGAGGCTGAGGAAGGCCTCGCGTTCGAGGTCCAGGAGGTATTGCTCGCTCACGTGTTGCTCGCCGGTGAGGTCGCCGCCGCAGAGCACCCAGGCCACCTTCTTGGCGATGGTGATGTCGTGCTCGGTGGCGTAGTTGCCCAACTGCAGCTCATTGGCGGCAATATAAAGGGCGGCCAGGCCGGTGCGGCCCAGCACCAGCACGTCTTCGCGCGGGATGGGTTGGGTGTAGCCCTCGGCCAGCTCCAGTACCTTCTGCTTGGCTTCGGCGATGTTGCGATCCTTGTTGACCACCACGTCGTCCTTGGCGTTGAGGTAACCGTAGCCATAGGCTTCGTGGGCCGAGGTCGCCACGGAGGCCATGGCGATGGTCTTGAAGCGCTCGATCAGCGTGGGGATCTGCACCTCGCCTTCCTTGAACTCGTCGGAGGCGCGCACGGCAAACTCCTTGGTGCCGGCCCCGCCGGGGATGAGCCCTACGCCTACTTCCACCAGCCCGATGTAGGATTCGGCTGCCGCCTGGGCCGAATCGCAGTGCATGATCGTTTCGCAGCCGCAGCCGAAGACATAGCCCTGCGTGGCCGCCACCACCGGAATAGCCGAATAACGACAGCGCATCGTGGTCTGCTGGAAGAGGTTGACGGCCATGTTGAGCTGGTCGAACTCCTGCTGGTAGGCCATCATGGCGATCATCATCAGGTTGGCCCCTACGGTGAAGTTGGTCGCGTTGTTGCCGATGACCAGCCCCTGCCAGTCGCCCTGCTCGGCCAGTTCGATGCTCTCGTTGATGCCGCGCAGCACCCCCTCGCCGATGGCATTATGGGCGCTGGTGAACTCCAGGCAGAGTACCCCGTCGCCGATGTCGTGCAGAATGGTCTCGCTGGTTTTGTGTACGGGTGCCCGGTCGCGGTAATTGTCCAGGATGATGAATTCCTCCGAGCCCGGGATGGTCTGGTAGGTCTGGGAAGGGATGTCGTAGTACTTGCGCACGCCCCCCTCCCGCTTGTAAAAGGCGGTATGGCCGGCGTCCAGCATCTCCTGCACCCAGGGGGCTACCGTTTCGCCCTGCTCCCGGGCCATGGTCAGCCCCTTCTCGATGCCGATGGCATCCCAGTATTCGAAGGGCCCCATTTCCCAGGCAAAGCCGGCGCGCAGGGCGTCGTCTATGCTGTAGAGGGTGTCGGTGATCTCGGGAATGCGATTGGACACGTAGGCAAACAGCCCCAGCAGGGAGCGGCGCACCAGTTCGCCGCCCTTGTCGTCGGCATCGAAAACGGCCTGTACGCGCTTTTCCAGGTCGTCGATCTGCTTGGCCGTCTTCAGGCTGGGCAGGTCTGTTTTGGGTGCCTGCTCGTACTCCAGGGTATCCAGGTTGAGTGCCAGAATGATGCGCTTACCCTTGTCGTCCTTCTCGCCGGTGCGCTTGTAGAAGCCCTGGCCGGTCTTGTTGCCCAGGTAGTTGTTGTCCAGCAGCCATTGCAGGTACTTGGGGATCTCGAAGGCGCCCGCCTGCTCGTCGTCCGGGCAGTTCTCCTTGATGCCCTGGATCACCTTGGCGGCCGTGTCGTGGCCCACCAGATCGCCCAGGCGGAAGGTGCCCGTCTTGGGCCGCCCGATGGCCGGGCCCGTCAGCTTGTCCACCGCCGTGATGGGCAGGCCGATCTCGGTGGTGAGCTGATAGATCTTCGCCATGGCATACACGCCCACCCGGTTGGCAATGAAGGCCGGCGTGTCCTTGCACAGCACCGTTTGTTTACCCAGGTACACGTCGCCGTAGTGCATGAAGAAGTCCACCACCTCCGGATCGGTCTCCGGGGTGGGGATCACCTCCAGCAGGCGCAGGTAACGCGGCGGGTTGAAAAAGTGGGTGCCGCAAAAGTGCTTGCGGAAGTCTTCGCTGCGCCCGTCCAGCATGAGGTGGATGGGAATGCCCGAGGTGTTGGAGGTGACCAGGCTGCCCGGCTTGCGGTGCTTGTCCACCTGCTCGAAGATCTGTTTCTTGATATCCAGACGCTCTACCACCACCTCGATCACCCAGTCGCAGTCGGCGATCTTTTCGAAATCGTCCTCGAAGTTGCCGGTGGTGATGCGCGAGGCAAAGGACTTGTCGTACAGGGGCGCGGGCTTGGATTTCACGGCGCTTTTTAGCGCTTCATTGACTATGCGGTTGCGGGCAGCGGGCTTGTCCTTCTCATCGGCAGAGAGGTCGCGCGGCACGATGTCCAGCATGAGCACCTGCAGGCCGATGTTGGCAAAATGGCAGGCAATGCCGGATCCCATCACGCCGGATCCCAGCACCGCTACCTTGGTTATTCTTCGACTCATGGAAGTTGGGTTGTAGATTGAAAGGGCTTAGCGAATTTTCGCTGCCTACAAAGGTAAAAATTCCGCAGGAGCTTCCAACCTCAAATGCAAGCGAAGGCGGTGCCATTTTTCGGCCTAAAATTTGTCGAATTGGAGCGGGTGCTTGTACTTTGGGAGGTCATCCAACGTTTACACCCAAAGCATACGGTTTTCAACACCTAACACATGACACACTACACCCTATTGCTTTTTCAGGTTACGGACATTGAGCGCACCACCGAATCCCAGAGCCTGTTCGACATCGTGGCAGAAGGCGGCCTGCTGGGCATCATCATCGTATTGGTGCTGGTTGTCCTCAGCGTGATCGCGCTCTACATTTTCATCGAGCGCTACCTCACCATCAAGCGCGCCAGCAAAGTGGACGAGACCTTCATGACCAACATCCGGGCCAGTGTCTCCTCCGGCAATATCCAGGGCGCACGGGCCCTATGCCAGAGCACCGACAGCCCCGTAGCCCGCATGGTGGAAAAGGGCCTGCTGCGTATCGGCAAGCCCCTGCGCGACATTGACGCCTCCATCGAGAATGTGGGCAACCTGGAGATCTTCAAGCTGGAAAAAGGCCTGTCCACCCTGGCCAGCATCGCCGGGGCGGCCCCCATGATCGGCTTTTTCGGCACCGTGACGGGTATGATCCTGGCCTTTTATCAGATGGCTACCCAGCAGAACGTGACCCCTACCCTGCTGGCCGGCGGCATCTACCAGGCCCTCATCACCACGGCCTTCGGCCTGTTTGTGGGCATCCTGGCCTTCATCGGCTACAACATCCTGGTGGCCAATATCGACAAGGTCGTTTTCAAAATGGAGCGCTCCACCGTGGAATTCATGGACCTGCTTCAGGAACCGACCAGCTGATTATGGATCGGCAATTTACCATGACCATCGCACCTCGCAAATCCTGAATCAAGCCATGGGTTTAAAACGGCGAAGCAAAGTCAGCGCGGAGTTCAGCATGTCGTCCCTGACGGACATCATTTTTCTCCTGCTCATCTTCTTCATGCTCACTTCCTCTCTGGTGCGGGTCAATGCCCTCGACCTGCCGCAGTCCGACAGCACGACGGTACAGGCACAGTCGATGGAGGGTACGAATCGCAAGTACGGCACACAACTACTGACCGAGCAGGAAGTCAGCCCCTGCCGGATAAGCATGGCCCTACGCTCGGTAACAGCTTCAAGCCCGGTCAATCGCGAAAGAACAACCGTCAACCTAGACG
>JAJDFU010000062.1 GCA_020528935.1 Saprospiraceae bacterium
GTTAACCCTGACCATTGCAAAATTTTGTGGGCCCAAATTTGGGTACGGATAATAACAGTAAGAATTGAACTGCATTATTCGTAATGGTTTGATTCACAAAATTTTGCAATTCGTCAGCCCTTCGGGCGGAAAATTCGGTGAATTTTCCGGGTTAAAATAAACTCTATTGTATCTTTACAAAAAACCGAAAATGGCGGTTTCAGCGGTCCAAGTTGGGGTGCGTCCGGAAGACTATCTGGCTGCGGAAAGGCAAGGCGAGGAAAAGCACGAATTTTTCAACGGCGAAGTAATCAGGAAAGGAGGAGCAACTTTCAACCACAATCGGATCGCTCGCAATCTGGTCTTTCTCCTTTGTCAGGCGGTATTGGACCAGGGGTACGAAGTCTTTTCTTCGGATCTGCGCGTGCACAATCCGGATACCAACAGTTATGTTTATCCGGACATCGTTGTGGTAAAAGGGAGACTTGAATATAAGGATGACTCCTTCGATACCTTACTCAACCCTTACCTCATCGCGGAAGTCCTGTCTGATTCTTCCACCGAGGTGGATCGCGGTAAGAAGTTCGGCGCCTACCGCAAGACGGCCGGATTCCGGGAGTACCTGCTCATTGCGCAAGACCAGCCTTTGGTAGAGCGCTACTACCGTCAGGAAGACGGCGGCCCCTGGACGATCGAGGATTTTATGGATCTGAACGCCAGTGTGCCGCTGCGCTCGCTGGAGGTTGAACTGGCGATGTCGGACATCTATCGGAAGGTCGCTTTCTAATACGGTTTTCAGGATAACCCGCCTGCGTCGGGCAGGAATGACCTTTCTACAAAGACCTATTTTATCCTGAAAACCGGGAATACCGCTTCAAGTATGAATCCCGCTTTCAAAATAGGTTCAGTTTCTGCATCCAACCTATTTTAAAGCGGGACAGGTCATTTCATACTTGAAACGGTATAAGAGTCCACCGCCGGGTTATGGGCCTGTTTTACCTTCAGTCGCTGCGGCCCAATCGCCCCGTTTTTTGATGAAAAAGCGGGATTGCAATACCGGGCTTAGCCTTCCAGCAAGCCGTACTCCAGGCAATTCCGCACCAACCCGGCCGTATTGCGGGCGCCCAGTTTGATCAGCAGGTTGCGGCGATGCGTCTCTACGGTGCCGAACTTGATGCCGAGCCGCTCGGCGATCTCGGCGGTGGTGTGCTCATCGACGATGAGCCGTAGCACCTCTTTTTCGCGGCAGGTCAGTTCGGGCAAGAAGGACGTTTGCCCACGGGGCGGGGCCTGACACAGGCTGTCCATGACGGCTTCGGACACTTCGCGGCTGTAGTAATTTTGCCCGTTGCGGATTCGCCGGATGGCTTCCAGCACTTCTTCCTGCCCGGCGCTTTTCAACAGGTAGCCGGAGGCGCCGTTGCGGAGCATGAGTCGAATTACCCGGGCTTCCTGCAGCATCGAAAGCACCAGTATCCTCACCCCCGGATGGCGGGTGTGCACGGCCCGGCAGGTCGTCACTCCTTTCATGCCGGTATGGTTGATGTCGAGGAGGAGAACATCTGCTTCCAGCGCGGCCAGCAGGCCCAGAGCTTTCCGGCCGTCAGAGGCCGTACCCACGCATATCATGTCCGGAGCATCCTCCAGCATGAGGCGGAGGCCGTCCAGCACGAGCTGCTGATCGACGGTGAGAAGGATGCGGATGATAACCGGTGCGTTGTTTTTCGAATAAGTAAATGTAGGGATTGTGAAGGAAATGGGTATCCACCCTTGAGTCGAGGAGCAAGGGAATAGCTACTTGTTGCTCTTCGGGCAAGATTTTCGCTAACCGTTTTCCCCTACGCAGTGGTGAGCAATCCGAATGGTTTACCTTTTCTCTGCACCCTACCTCACCAGAACGCGGGCCCGGTAAACCCGCTCTTCGCCCCGGATCTGCAGGAGATACCAGCCGCTTTCCAGCCCGTCCAGGAAAAGCTCCGGTTGTTGTGCGGGTTGCGAGAAGAGCAGGCGCCCCTGGGCATCGTAGAGAAAAATGCGAGCCTCCGGCATCAGGTTCGGGGGCACTTGGATATTCAGCACCCCTGCCGTGGGATTGGGAAAGACCTTCAGGGGGACCGTTTCCACCTCCGCCAGGCCGGTGGTCTCCACTTCGCCCAGGCGTTCGATATTGCCGCCGAAGCCGGCTACCCAGAAGACCGGACCGGCGGGGCCTTCTCGTTGCTCGAAGCTGTTCAGCAGGCCGTAAGTGGAATGGATCTGCTCCCAGTTCTGCCCGCCGTCGGTGGTTTGCAGAAGGAATCCGACCGAGGCCGAACCACCCACCAGGTAGCCGGTGTCGGGAGCGGAAAAGTAAATCTCTTTCCAGAAGGTCGATCTGGGCAGGTCGATGACCGACCAGGAACTACCGCCGTCTTCGGTGTGGAAGAGTTCGGCTTCATTCCCCTCGATGAGCACCCAGCCGCGATCGGGGTCCTGGAAGTAGGCCCGGCGCAGGTTTTTGGAGGTCGGAATAGCCAGTTCGTTCCAGTTTTGGCCGCCGTCCGTGGTTTTGAGCACCGTGCTGTCCAGCCCGACAAGGTAGCCCGTTTCCGCCGTGGGGAAATCCACGCCCAGCAGCCAGTTTTCGGCCGGCGTTTCCAGGGCCTCCCAGGTATCGCCGTCGTCGGTGCTGCGGTAAACCTTTCCATTGCGGTTGGTCGCGTAAAAGGTGTTCTCCACCCGCGTGAGGTCGGTGAAATCCGAGCCGTCGGAAAACTGGACCTCCCAGGTCTGGCCGCCGTCGGTGGTGCGCACGACCTGATTGTCGGCGATGACCAACAGCTCGTCGGGGCCGAATACATAGCCCTCTTCGATGGTCTCGTTGGTATAGCTGACATCCTCCCAGGTGGCACCACCATCGGTGGTGCGCAGGACGGCGCCATTCTGCCCGGCGGCCCAGCCATGCTGCAGGTCGTAGAAACCAATGTAGCGCAACTGGTTTTTATTGCCGGGGAGCTGATCGATATGGGTCTCGCCGAAATTTGTGGAATAGGCGATCTGGGTGTGAGCACCGGCTATCCACACCCGCCCGTCGGGCAAGCCGCAGATGCCGCGGTTCAAATAGGCGTAGGGCAAGGTGAGCTCCCGCTCCCAGGTGGTGCCGCCGTCCAGGGAGTAGTAGTTGCTGTTGCCTGCAGTGGCTACCATATGCATCGCATCCAGTACATCCAGTTCGGCCATGTTGGTGGGAAAGGCGCTGGAAGAGAGCTCCTGCCAGCTTTCTCCTCCATCCGTGGTTTCGAAAAAGGATCTGAAGACCGCGGCATAGCCCCGATCGGCATCCAGAAAGTGGAGCTGGACCGGCCGATCGAACTGGCCGGGACTGGGCTCGGTCCAGTTGGCGCCGCCGTCGGTCGTTTTAAAGACTGCGCCGTCGGTCGTGGCCAGCCAGCCGTTGTCGACATCCACGACGCTGATGGAGGCCCAAATCTGATCGGCGGCCGGCGTGACCTCCTCCCAGCTTTGCCCCTGCTCCGTCGTCTTGACCCATCCGTTCTGTGCGCAGGCATAACTCCCGTCTTCCGTGGGGGTCGCCAGGTAATTGCCGGCTGCCAGGTTGAAGCCGATCGTAAGAACGGCCCCACCCTGGCCGACAGCGGAAGTGTGGCCCCACCGTGAG
>JAJDFU010000219.1 GCA_020528935.1 Saprospiraceae bacterium
GCTTTCTAAGATGGCAGCGGACGTGTTCGTGACGGTGAAGATGCCCGAAAAGGCGATGAGCAGGACCAGCAGGACCAGGAAAAGTAATATGGGAGGAAACATGTGCGGTTCGGTTTAATGAGCGATAAAATACTCACTTAAAATACTCGATTTTGCCCTAATGCCCTACGGATTTCGATCAAAATCCTGCAAAAATCGAGAGAGGATGGATTTAGAGGGTTTTGATCTCCTCGGTTAGTTTGCTGAGGGTATCCTTGGCATCGCCGAAGAGCATGTTGGTTTTGTCGTGAAAAAACAATGGATTCTGAATGCCGGCATAACCGGGGCGCATACTGCGCTTGAGCACGATCACATTCTTGGCGTCCCAGACCCGGAGGATGGGCATGCCGTAAATGGGGGATCCGGGGTCGTCTTCGGCGGCGGGATTGACCACGTCGTTGGCGCCTACCACTACCACGACGTCGGTGTCGGACAGGGCCGCATTGGCATCGTCCAGATCCAGCAACTTGGGGTAGGGCACGTCGGCTTCGGCCAGCAGCACGTTCATGTGGCCCGGCATGCGGCCCGCTACGGGATGGATGGCGTATTTCACCTCTACGCCGTTGGCTTCCAGCAGGTCATCTACTTCCTTGAGCACCTTTTGAGCCTGGGCTACGGCCAGTCCGTAGCCGGGCACAAAGACGACCCTGTCCGAGTAGAACAGCCGGATGGCGGCATCGTTATGGGAGACTTCTTTGACGACCTGATCTCCCTGCGCACTGGCTGTGCTGGCACCCCCGCCGCCAAAACCGCCGATCAACACGTTGAGCAGCGAGCGGTTCATGGCCTCGCACATGAGCACCGTGAGTATGGTGCCGGCCGCTCCGACCAGGATGCCGCCCACCAGCATGATCTGATTGTTGTAAATGAGGCCGGCAGCAGCTGCCGAAAGCCCGGTGAACGAGTTGAGCAGGGAGATCACCACCGGCATATCCGCCCCGCCGATGGGAATGACGAAGGAAAACCCGTACAGGAGGCTCAGGCCCAGAAAGACGTAAGCCAGGGTATTGGCCAGCGGGCCGTTGCCCAGGGTGAGCAGGTAGATACCCACGCCCAGCGTAATGGCGAGCAGGATGATGTTGAGCACGTTGTGCCTGGGCAGGGTGAGGGTGTTGTCCCAGATGAGTCCCTGCAGCTTGGCGAAAGCCAGCATGCTGCCGGTAAAGGAAACGCCTCCGATGAGCAAGGCCAGAAGAGCGATGACGACCTGGCCGGTTGCCATCTGGTTGTCGCCGCCGTAGTAGGCGATGAGTTCAGCCATGGCGAGCACCACGGCACAGGCGCCGCCCAGGCCGTTGAAGATGGACACCATCTGGGGCATGGCCGTCATTTGGATGCGGCGCGCCGATACCCAGCCTACGCCGCCGCCTGCAATCATTCCACCGAAGATCCAGGCGTAGTTGTTGGGGGCGCCTTCCATGGGCAGCAGCAGGGTGGCGATTATGGCGATCGTCATACCCACGCCTGCCAGGATATTGCCCCGGCGGGCCGAATCCGGAGAGCTTAGCAGGCGCAGGCCCCATACGAAGGCGAAAGCGCCGATCAGGGTGGCAAGTTGTAGCACAAAAGTTGTCATATCGTTTGGGGAGAAGGCTCGATGGAAAGGGGTGTATCGCGGTAGCCGGGACGGAAGGCTCCCGTGCCTCATCCGTCCTTCTTGTTCTTTCGGAACAGTACCAGCATGCGTTCTGTGACGGCGAAGCCGTCCACTACATTAACCATACCCAGAATGATGCCCAGCAGCCCCAGGCCCAGCGTGAGGTAATCGTCCGGAGCAGCCTGCCGGATGAGCAGGATGGCCCCCAGGATCACCACCCCGCTGATGGCGTTGGCGCCCGACATGAGGGGGGTATGCAGTACGGTGGGCACCTTCGAGATGACCTCGAAGCCGAGCAGCACCGTAAACAACAAGAGAAAAAGGAGGAGATAATACTGGTCAAAAAAGGCGTATACACTTTCCATGAGCGGGCTTATTGAGCGACTTCTTCGGGAGCAGTGATCAGGGCGCCGCGGATGATCTCATTCTCCATATCCACGTGCAGCTCGCCCTCCCGAATGAGGGTTTTCAGAAAATTGAGGACGTTGTTGCTGTACAGTATGCTGGCATCCTGGGGCATCTTTGCAGCCAGGTGGGAATTGCCGATAATGGTCACGCCGTGGACTTCGATCACTTCCTGGTCTCTGGTCAATGCGCAATTGCCTCCCGTGGACGCCGCGAGGTCTACGATCACCGAACCGGGCTGCATCTTCTCCACCGTGTCGGCGGGGATGAGGACCGGCGCTTTAGTGCCCCGCACCTGAGCCGTAGTGATGATCACATCCGCTTTGGCGGCCCGGGCCTGCACTTCGGCCCGCTGGCGCTCCAGGAATTCCTCACTCTGCTTTACGGCATAGCCTCCGGCTTCGGTATCATCCCGGGCGCCCTCCACTTCCACGAATTTTGCACCCAGGCTGAGCACTTCCTCCTTGGCGGCCAGGCGGGTATCCGACGCTTCCACCTGGGCCCCCAGGCGCTTGGCCGTGGCGATGGCCTGCAACCCGGCCACGCCGGCGCCCAGTACCAGTACTTTGGCCGGACGAATGCTGCCGGCGGCCGTGATGAGCATGGGAAAATAGCGGGGTAGGTAGGACCCCGCCTCCAGCACCGCCCGGTAGCCGGCTATAGAGGCCATGGAAGAGAGCACGTCCATGGATTGTGCCAGCGTCGTGCGCGGGATCATGTCCAGGCTGAAGGCGCGCAGCTTGTAGCCCTTGAGCTTGTCCACCACTTCCGGCTTGCGGAACGGAGCAAATTCGGAAACTACGACCTGGTTCGGGGATAGTTCTTGGAGTTCGCTGTCGGGCAGGGGGTGAATGGAAACCAGAATATCGGCTTCGCGCAATACCTGGCCGCGATCGGCCAGCTGCACGTCCTCGCCGTATGCTTCATCGGAAAAAAAAGCTTCTGCGCCTGCGCCTTTCTCCAGCAAAAGCGCTACGCCCAGTGCGGCGTATTTCGCGGCTACGGCCGGGATAAGGCTTACGCGCGGATCGTCCTGTTCGTTGAGGAATCCAATCTTCATGGGCTTTCGGTTGCTAACGCGGAAGGAATATAGGAAAAATCAGGGTTTTCCACTTAGGTGCAGTCGATATGCGGAGCGGGCTCAGATCCTGGCATCGGCCAATTTGTGCGCAAACTGCTTCCTGAATTTGGCAACTTTGGGCGTGATCACAAAAGAGCAATAGGGGTTGCGCCCTCCTACGTTATTGTAGTAATTCTGGTGTTCGGCTTCCGCCGGGAAAAAGGCTTCAAAAGGCGCTATTTCGGTGACTATGGGGTCATCCCACAGCCCGGAGGCCACCTGTTCCACGGAGCGCTCGGCCGTTTTGCGCTGTTCTTCGGTGTGGTAGAAGATCACGGAGCGATACTGCGGCCCTACATCATTGCCCTGGCGATTGGGTGTGGTGGGGTCGTGCGTACTCCAAAAAATTTCCAGGATCTCCTCGAAGGAAATAAGGGCGGGGTCAAACGTGATCTGCACCACTTCGGCATGGCCGGTAGCACCGGAGCAGACTGCCCGGTAGTTGGCCGTACCGGCTGTGCCGCCCGAGTAA
>JAJDFU010000285.1 GCA_020528935.1 Saprospiraceae bacterium
CCCATCAACGACGGCGGCCTAGTACGTACAAAGCTGGACGGCAACACCCGCGGAGGAGCCGCCTTTTCCATCAAGTACACTGTAGGCAAGCCCATCAAATTCGTAAGTACCGGAGAGAAGATGGACACCCTCGACGTCTTCTACCCCGAGCGCATGGCCCAGCGCATCCTGGGCATGGGCGACATCGTTTCCTTTGTGGAGCGGGCTCAGGAGCAGTTTGATGAGAAGGAAGCGAAACGGCTGGAAAAGAAGATCAAAAAGAACAAGTTCGACTTCAACGATTTTCTCAGCCAGATCAACCAGCTCCGAAAAATGGGGGATCTGAAATCGCTCATGAACATGATCCCCGGCATGAGCAAGCTGACCAAGAACCTGGATATCGACGACAAGGCCTTTTCCAAGGTGGAGGCCATAATTTTCTCCATGACCCCCGAGGAGCGCAACAATCCCGAACTGCTGAATATGAGCCGCAAGAAACGAATAGCCCGGGGCTGCGGACAGAACATCCATGAGATCAACGCCTTCATCAAGCAGTTCGATCAAATGCGAAAACTCATGCACAAGATGAGTAAGTCGCCCGGCATGATGAATGCCATGATGCCCGGTATGGATGCGGGCAGTGCGCCCAAGGCCGGCCGACGCCGGCGCCGCTAAACGGGGCGCTCAGTCTTTCGCGAAGGCAGGTGCCACTTTTTTTTCCTTGGAGCCGGCCTCATAGACGTAGAAGCCTTCCCCTGACTTTCGGCCCAGTTTGCCGGCGGTAACCATGTTCACCAGGAGCGGACAAGGGGCGTATTTCGGATTGCCAAATCCCGCGTACAGCACTTCCAGTATGGCATGGCAGACGTCCAGTCCGATGAAGTCCGCCAGCTCCAGAGGGCCCATGGGATGGGCCATACCCAGCTTCATGACCGTATCGATCTCTTCCACGCCCGCAACCCCTTCAAACAGACTGTATATGGCCTCATTCAGCATAGGCATGAGAATGCGGTTGCTGATAAAACCGGGATAGTCGTTGACCTCGACGGGGATCTTGCCCAGGTTTTGGGCCATATCCATGACCTTCCGGGTCACTTCATCCGCAGTGGCATAGCCCCGGATCACCTCCACCAGCTTCATGACCGGCACCGGATTCATGAAGTGCATGCCAATGACCTGGGCGGGCCGCCGGGTAGCCGCAGCGATCTGCGTGATCGAAATGGAGGATGTATTGGTGGCCAGAATGGCATCTTCCGGAGCGTGGGCATCCATTTTTCGAAAGAGGTCCAGCTTCAGGTCAACCTGCTCGGTAGCCGCTTCCACCACCAACCCGGCCCGGTTGACGGCCTCGGCAATCTCAGTGTGGGTCGTGATATTCTGGAGGGCTTTGGCCTTGTCGCCGGCAGTGATCTTTTCCTTGGCGACCATGCGATCCAGGTTTTTGGCGATCGTACCCAAAGCCTTGTCCAGCGCTTGATGAGACACATCGGCCAGCTGGACCTCGTGCCCGTGCATGGCAAACACATGCGCGATGCCGTTGCCCATAGTGCCCGCACCAATAACCGTAATATTCTTCATGCCTTGCAGTTTCATTGTTCGTTATACCGACAAGGGAGAGGATTGGGACTCCAAACCCCTTCGAGTCGGGTATATGTGCGCGCGAGAAAGTTTTGGGCGCGCCAAACCTTTTCCATAGCGGCATACTAGGAGCCGGCACGAAGCTTCACGAAGCAAGGGAAAGGGCCCCCTTGCTGAAGTATGCTCCGTTTTTGCACCTCACCGGGCACCAAAATATCTCCTTTTCGCCATCACAAGCATTTTTGAGATGGCTTTTGGGGCTTCAAAGATAAAATGCCAACCGAAAAAGGTCGTTTTATCCTTGAAACCACATAAGCTAGCGCTGCGCAAAATAGGCAATCGAGCCAGCAAATAAAAAGGCCCTGAAACGCAGGGCTTCAAGGCCTTTCTCCCAACGGATCCTACACGGGATCCTTTATTTGTAATAGGAATCCTCGTTGGTGCCGCCGCCCTGCACGACCTCGATGCGGCGTTTGAACTCCTCGGAAACCTCCAGTTCGTTCTTTTTGGCGTGAATTTCCCTCAGGGCGATCAGCGTATTCAGGTCGTTCGGATTGAGCTGTTCGCACTTTTTGAACCAGGGAAGGGCTTTGTCGAACTGCGCAAACACCTTTTCCTGCAGTTCTTCGTATCGCTTAAGCCCTTCTTTGGAATAGTCGTCGGCCAAAGTCTGCATCTCGGTGGTCATAGCTGCCGCTTTGTTGTAGTACAGTACGCCGATGGAATAGGTAGCGTCGAAATTGTCCGGATCCCTTTCCAGGGCCTGTTCGTAGTAACTCTTGGCTTTGTCGAAGTATTCCTGGGCCTTTTCGTCGTTTCCGGCCTCGGTTTCGCGTTGGTAGAGGTTGTCGTACACATTTCCCAGCGTGGAATACAGGGAAACGTTTTCGGGTTCCTTTTCAATGGCCGCCTCCAGTTTTCCGATCAGCTCGTCGAGCCTGTTGGTCTTCAGGTGGTAATTGATATCTGCGAACAGGAGCGATACCTCATCCGGGAATTTTTCGCGTCCCTGTTCGATGTATTTATAGGCAGCTTCGGGGCCGGAGCGTTCTTCCTCGATGCGATACATCGCTTCATAAATAAGCGGCTTATCGAAGTTCGATGCCATGAGCTCGTTGAAAAGGGGCTCGGCTTCCTGCAGCTTATTGGAATTCAGGGCTGCAAGACCGGTGATGTAGAGCTGATTGTAGTAGTCCTCTTCCTTATCCAGCACGCTGTTGTCCTTGTTCTCCTTCAACACCTTGTGGGCTTCCAATACGGCCTTGAAGTTGTTGAAGGCCCCTTCGTAATCCTTTTCCTGCTCGTACATCTGAATGCCCATCTGGCTGAGCGGACCCTGCACGGCAAAAAGCCCCTTGAGGGCATCCCTGGTTTCGAACCGTTTTTCCGCCAGTTCATACCCTTTCATGTACGCTTCAAAGGCCTGGTAGGCGGGGTCTTCCACCTTCGGCAGGCCACCGGGATCCTGGCCGAGCTGGGCGAAGGCAATGGTCTGGGTGGCGATCTGAGAGAAGATATCCCCCTTGACGTTCCAGGCCCCGGCATCGGCTGCCATTTCGGGATCCTGGAGAGCCTCCGTGATGTTGCTGGCTGCAGAAGCCAGTTTGTCCTGATTACCACTGGGGTCCAGGTTGAACGAGCTCAGGTCGCGGGAGGCCTGGCGCATCAGTTTTTTTCCGTCCTGTGCCGTCAGCACTGCCGTGCTGGCAATGAGGAGCGATAAGGCGAAAAGCAGTTTTTTCATGACTATTGTTGTATTTGTTGATGATCGTTTTGGATTATATACAAGAGAGTCCGGCGGCGACTAGGCCGTTGTATCCGGCACCGGCTCGCCTTCTTCTCCGTTTTCATTGTCGGGCACGACGGCTACATCGGCGATCTCATCGCCCTCGCCCAAACGAATGATGCGCACGCCCTGCGTGGCCCGTCCCATGATGCGCACATCCGTCACGGGAATGCGGATGCTGATGCCGGAGCGATTGATCACCATCAGATCGTCTTCATCGCGCACGCCCTTGATGGCAACCAGGTAACCCGTTTTTTCCGTGATCTGCATAGTCTTGACACCCTTGCCGCCGCGATTGGTGAGGCGATAGTCGTCGTAGGGCGAGCGTTTGCCGTTGCCTTGTTCGGAAATGACCATGATGGTGTAGGATGGATCTGCCGGATCGATCACCACCATGCCGATCACGGCATCATCCTCATCCTGAAGGGCCATACCGCGCACACCGGTTGCGGTGCGCCCCATGGCGCGCACCTTTTCCTCCTCAAATCGGATGGCAAAGCCCAGGCGGGATGCCAGAAAGATCTGTCGCTGGCCGTCTGTAAGGCGGGCTTCCAGCAACTGATCGCCCTCGTTGATATTGATGGCGATAATGCCGTCCCGGCGGGGCCGCGAGAAGGCTTCCAGCGAGGTCTTTTTGACCAGGCCGTTCTTGGTGCAGAAAAGAATGAAATGCCGGTCCAGAAACTCCTGGTCTGTCAGGTCAGGGACCCTGATGTAGGCTTTGATCTTGTCCTCCTTGGGAATGGAAAGGATATTTTGAATGACCCTTCCGCTGGCTGTCTTCCCGGCTTCCGGTATCTCGTACACCCGCAGCCAGTAGCGCTGGTTGTTGTGGAGTAAAGAGGGGTGGTGGTTGGGGTGTGGGGCGCCGAGGGGGGGTCCCGCGAAATGCGTGTCCCGGGGCCGGGTGCCTTGCGGGCCCCGCCCTCCCCGGCCCTGGGCCCGGTATTCGGTAACGGGCGTGCGCTTGATATATCCCAGGTGGGAAATGGTAATGATCACTTCCTCGTCCTCGATGAGATCCTCCACGCTGATCTCGGCTTCGCTGAAGCTGATCTCGGTGCGGCGGTCATCGCCGTAGGTTTCTTTGAGCTCCAGCAGCTCCTCCTTGATGATATCGCGCTGCATCTGTTCGCTTTCCAGAATAGCGCGCAGATGGGCAATGCGCTGGAGCAGTTCTTCGTATTCGCTGCGCACCTTTTCGCGCTCCAGCCCGGTCAGCTTCTGAAGGCGCATTTCCAGGATGGCTTTGGCCTGCTCCTCGGACATGACCATCCCCTCGGGAACCTGAAGTTCTTCGGTCTGGGCTTCCTCGATCAGGTCGCCAAACTTCGCCCAGAAAGCAGCCTTGTCGCCGATAAAATCGCCGGCCATCAGGCCTTGGCGGGCTTCTTCCGGCGTGCCGGAAGCCCGGATCAGGGCGATCACCTCGTCCAGATAATCCAGCGCGATGATCAGCCCCACCAGAATGTGCGCACGGCCCAGCGCCTTGTTGAGGTCGAAACGCGTGCGCCGTACGATCACTTCGGTGCGGAACTTGATAAACTCATCAATGATCTCCTTGAGGTTGAGGAGCCTGGGCCGGCCGTCTACCAGCGCTACGTTGTTGACCCCATAGGAAGTCTGAAGGGCCGTAAACTTGTAGAACTGGCTGAGCACCACCTTAGCAATGGCATCCGCTTTGACATCCACGACGATTCGAAGACCATCCCGGTCGGACTCATCGCGGATATCGCTCACTCCGGTTATTTTCTTGTCGGCGACCAATTCCGCCATTTTGGCAACCAGCACCGCCTTGTTGACCTGGTAGGGGATCTCGGAAATCACAATGCGCTCCCGCCCGTTTTTCAGGGGGGTAATCTCCGCTTTGGCGCGCACCACCACGCGACCCCGACCGGTGTGAAACGCTTCGATGACGCCTTTTACCCCGTAGATGATGCCGCCGGTGGGAAAATCGGGCGCTTTGATGTACTGGATGAGTTCGTCTATGCCGATCTCGGGCTTGTCCAGCGCAGCTATAATGCCGTCTACCACCTCGCCCAGGTTGTGGGGAAGCATATTGGTGGCCATGCCCACTGCAATGCCCGAAGCACCGTTGACCAGCAAGTTGGGCAACTTGGCCGGCAAGACCGTGGGTTCCTCCAGGGAATCGTCGAAGTTGAGCGCAAAATCGACCGTGTCCTTGTTGATATCGGCCAGCATCTCGTCCGCAATGCGCATGAGCCGCGCCTCGGTATAGCGCATAGCAGCCGGACTGTCGCCGGCCATGGAGCCGAAATTGCCCTGGCCGTTTACCAGCGGATAGCGCAGGCTCCACGGCTGCGCCATGCGTACCATTGTATCGTAAACCGAAGAATCGCCGTGGGGGTGGTATTTGCCCAGCACCTCCCCGACGATGCGGGCCGATTTCTTGTGAGGCCGGTTGTAGAGCAGGCCCAACTCGTGCATGCCGTACAACACCCGGCGATGTACCGGCTTCAGTCCGTCCCGTACATCGGGCAGCGCCCGGGACACAATGACCGACATCGAATAATCGATGTAAGCCGACTTCATTTCTTCCTCAATGCGGACAGGGGTGATGCGCTGACTCAAAGCTGTTCAATGTTTTTTAACCGACCGTCGGGTGACCCTGGGAAAGGTTCTTCGACGTGCAAAAATAAGAAAAAATCAGGGCAAATCGTCGCTTTGGCCGGCGACCGGTATAGCGCGCTCGCCGGATGGCCCGGCGCCCGGGCAGCAGTGGATGAAGATGCTGTAAAGAGGACTACAGAATTGTTTTTCAAGGTGTTTTGAAGCCACGGCTCATTCTTCATTTTACCTGACTGGTCCTTCGCAAAGCAAGAGCCGGTCGGCTTTCTAACCATTGTATCAGCCGCTTAGAGCTAATTGCCCAACAGCCTGATGCTGCACTCCTCCTGCACGATCAAGCCATAGACCTGGCACATCCAATCAGTTCCCTAACTTTGCGGCTTCATGATGAGCGATCCGATTTTCCCCTACGGCCCTGGCCCCGGCGACCGAAAAAGCCAGGTCCGGCGCATGTTCAACCGGATAGCCTGGCGATACGACGCCCTCAATGCGTGGCTTTCCCTGGGCATACACCGGAGGTGGCATCGCCGGGCTGCGATGGCCCTGGCCCGTCCGCATTCGAGCCTCCACCTACTCGACCTGGCCACGGGAACAGCCGATCTCGCCATAGCCCTGGCCCGCCGATCACCTGCCAGCCACATCACCGGCATCGATCCGGCCGAGGCCATGTTGGAGATCGGCCGGGAAAAGGTGGATCGCATGGGCCTCGGCGAAAAGATCCGCTTGAAACCCGGTGAGGCGGAGAATCTGCCGCAGCCGGACAATACCTTTGATGCTGTGACCGTTGCTTTTGGCGTACGAAATTTTCAATCTCTAAAGGGAGGTTTGCTCGAAATCCATCGCGTGCTGAAACCGGGCGGCCAGTTGATCATCCTCGAATTTTCCATGCCCGGTATGTGGGGCTTTCGCCACCTGTATCGCTGGTATTTTCGGCACCTCGTGCCCAGGATCGGCCAGTGGCTATCAAACGACCCGCAAGCATACCGCTATCTGGTGCGATCGGTACAGGCGTTTCCCCAGGGAACGGCTTTCGAGGCCCTTCTGAAGAGTACAGGATTTAAAAACACTCGATGCACCCCGCTCACATTTGGCGTTTGCTCGCTCTATACGGCTTACAAGTAGGCTTCGTCGGAATGCTGGTATTCAGTACCGCCCTGCCTGCTTCGGGCCAGAAATTCCAGGGTCGCGACAACTTCAACTTCCGGGAGTTTCAGCAGAAGCCCTACTATTTCGGCATTACCCTGGGCTTCAATACCTCTCGCTTCCGGCCCACCCGCAGCGGGGAGTTCTTCCTCAGCGATAGCATACGGGTCGTGGAATCCATCGGAGGGCCCGGCTTCAACCTGGGCATTGTGACCAACCTGAAGATCGGGAATTACTTCGATTTCCGCTTTTTGCCCACCTTGTCGTTTACCGAGCGCACGATCGAATACGAGCGCATCAACAACGACATTTCCAACCGGCGCATTTCATCGGTTTTTGTCGAGTTTCCCTTCCACCTGCGGTACAAATCCGCTCCTTACAAGGACAAACGGCTCTTTGTGATCGCCGGTGTAAAATATGGATTCGATGTAGCCAGCGACTCCCGAAGTCGCCAGGCCGAGAACCTGATCAAAATATCGCCCTCGGACTTTGCCATCGAATACGGCGCCGGAGTGCAATTCTTCCTGCCGTTCTTCATCTTTTCACCGGAGATCAAGATCTCCCACGGGCTGGGCAATACCCTCATCTACAATCCCAACCTGGAAGAGTCGCGGGTCATCGACAAGCTAAAATCCCGCACCATTACCCTTTCCCTCCATTTTGAGGGTTGAGCAACTCCGCCTGCTGCCGGCGGGCATAGGCCTGGGCCTCCGGAAAAAACCGGCGGAAATGGCGATCCAACTGTTCCAGATGCGCCTGCAGGCTGCCGGTAGCGCCTTCCAGCTGTTCGGGCTGGCTCACGCGCCTCTGCAGGTAGCCCAGGGCGCGATCCAGCCCTTCCAGGGTGGTATAGCTCATCAGCCAGTCGTCCGCGATCATGCGGGGCAGGCGTTCCTGAAGTCGCTTCGGCATGAGCTCCTGCCTGGCCGCCAGAAAATCGTATTGGTGATCTACGAAGGCCCGAAGACTTTCCGGACCGAACTCGGCCCAGTGCCGGGCCAGTAAATAATCGAAGAAGAGGTCTATGAGCACAGCGGCGTACTTGCCGTGGGCCGGGTAGAGCAAACGCATGGCCTGGCGCACGACCGCATGGTTGTCCGTGAAGGTGTCCAGCAGCCGGTGCAGGCGCACCCCGGCCTGTACTGCCGGCGGATAAAGCGGCAGCTCCCGGTTGTGCACGAAATCGCCCATGAAATTTCCCAACTTGAGTTCGGGATGATCGCCCGACAGCAGCAAATGAGCAATAAAATTCAAGCGCGCCGTTTTTTTTGATGAGCGGAATGAAGAGCCTGCGGGTCAGCATTCTCCCCGGATCGTCTATATTTGCGGCGCAAAAAAATACACCGATAACGATATGGGGCTACAATGCGGGATCGTGGGCTTGCCCAATGTAGGGAAATCGACGCTCTTTAATGCGCTTACATCAGCCAAAGCACTGGCGGCCAACTACCCCTTTGCCACCAAAGATCCCAACGTGGGCATCATCACGGTGCCCGATGCGCGACTCGATAAGCTGGCGGAGTTGGTGAACCCGCAAAAAGTAATACCTACTACGATCGAGATCGTGGACATTGCCGGGCTCATCAAGGGCGCCAGCCAGGGCGAGGGGCTGGGCAATCAATTCCTGGCCAACATCCGCGAAGTGGATGCCATCGTGCAGGTGGTGCGCTGCTTCGACGACGACAATGTGGTGCATGTGGATGGCAGCGTAGATCCGGTGCGCGACAAGGAGGTCATCGAGGCCGAACTCCTGCTCAAGGACATCGAGACGGTAGAGAAGCGCCTGGAGAAGCTGCGCAAACAGGCCAAGAGCGCCGCCAAAGAGGATATCCGGGCCCTGGAAACCGCGGAAAAGATCCTCGCCCATCTCGAAGCAGAACAACCGGCCCGCAACCTGCACTTCGACTCGGAAGACGATCGCGCCCTGCTCCGGTCCCTGTGGCTGCTTACGGCCAAACCCATCTTGTACGTGTGCAATGTGGACGAGGAGTCGGTGCAAACGGGCAATGCCCACACCCGGGCTTTCCGGCAGGCCGTAGCAGGCGATGAAGCCGGGGTGATCCTCATCAGCGCAGCCATCGAGGCGGAGATCATCCAGTTGGATACCCCCGAGGAACGCATGGAGTTCCTGGCCGATATGGGCCTGGACGAGCCCGGCTTGAATCGCCTGATCCGGGCTTGCTATGCGCTGCTCGATCTCATTACTTATTTCACCGCCGGCGAAAAAGAGGTGCGCGCCTGGACTGTTCCGGTGGGCACTAAAGCCCCGCAAGCTGCCGGCGTCATCCACACCGATTTTGAAAAGGGCTTCATCCGGGCAGAGGTGATCCCCTATGAGGTGTATCTTGCATACGGCTCCGAGCAAGCCGTGAAGGAGGCCGGTAAAATGAGTGTAGAAGGCAAGGAATACGTGGTCCGGGACGGCGACGTCATGCATTTCCGCTTCAACGTCTAAAGCCCCTGCTAGTCGTGCACTATTTCCTGCTGTACAAGCCCTATGGGGTACTCAGCCAGTTTACCCGGGAGGAACCCCACCACCGCACTCTGGCCGATCTCTACGACTGGCCGCCGGATGTGTATCCCGTGGGCCGATTGGACCGGGACAGTGAGGGCTTGTTGCTGCTCACCGACGATAAATCATTGACCCACCGCCTGCTGGATCCGGCTTTTGCTCATCCCCGAACCTATTGGGTCCAGGTAGAGGGCATACCCGGTGCCGAAGCACTTCAAGCCTTGCGGACCGGTGTGGACATACGCATCCGGAAAAAAACGCATCGCACCCGGCCGGCCGAGGTCAGACTCCTGGAAGCGCCCCCTCCCCTGCCCGAGCGCGACCCGCCCGTGCGCTTTCGCAAGACCGTACCCGACAGCTGGTTGGAACTCACCCTCACCGAAGGCAAGAACAGGCAGGTGCGGCGCATGTGCGCCGCGGTGGGCTATCCGGTACTGCGGCTGGTGCGGGTGGGTATCGCCGGACTGAGGCTGCCGCCAGCGATGCGTCCGGGCGAAGTACAGCCCATTCAGATTACAGATATTAAGG